>CABMPA010000193.1 GCA_902388315.1 uncultured Megasphaera sp.
CTAGCCCCTAGCCCCTAGCTACGAACCACTAACTGCTAACTCCTCAAGTGATGAGATGCAATCAGCCTACACTTGATTAATAACGTATATTATGATATAATTAAATTAACAAATAATGATTATTGATTATTACTCGGAAGGGGGCATAGGATATGCGTTTTGGTGAAGGTTTTGTCGAAGAAATCAAGGATAATGGCTTGGCGAAAGTACGGGTCAGCCGCGATTCGCTTTATGTGGCCTGCAGTGTCTGCGCCGCAGCGGATCACGTCAAGCTCCTGGCTTATAATTCCATCGGTGCCGCCGAAGGCGACCACGTCCGCTATGAAGTCGACGATTCGCATCTCATTTCCGGTGCCTTTGTCTGCTTCATCCTGCCCGTTGCCATGCTGCTCATCACGGCCCTTTTAGGCTATCTCTTAGTAGGCCATAGTGCCGGTGCCGTCGTCGGCGGCATCATAGGCCTCCTCGTCTCGGTCCTGGCCGTGCGGAAATACGACCGCTCCCTGAGCCGCATCATCGATACCAAAGCCAACATCCTCAGCGTCATTGTCGATGAGGAAGAAGACTGAGCCTTTCTTTTGTCCGGTGATTCCCTTATACTATAAACATAGTATAAGGGAATTTTTTTGTCTATGTTTGGAAAGGGGGAGCGGCTATGCAAGGCCTGCCGATTGGTATTGACGATTTTGCCAAAGTCCGTGAGGGAAATTATTATTTTGTCGACAAGACCCTGGCTATACGGGATTTCCTCGATAATCACGGGGAAGTGCTGCTGCTGATGCGGCCGCGCCGTTTTGGCAAGACCTTGTTCTTGTCCATGTTCTATTATTTTTTGCCGCTGATTCGGAACAGGATTACCGGAAACTCTTTCGCGGCCTGGCGATTGAACGGGCTGGCGAACGGTATATGGCGGAGCAGGGGAAGCGGCCAGTCCTTTTCCTGTCTTTGAAGGATGTCAGGCACCGGACTTGGCCGGATATGGTGGAAAAATTCCGCTTTCTTCTCAGTGATTTATATGACCAATACGCCTATCTCATGGAAGTCCCCGGCTTTTCACGAGCTGAACGGCGGTATTTTCAGCGCATCCATGACGGGCTGGCATCGCCTGTCGAGATGGAAGAGGCCTTGCGCCGTTTGATGGATATGATGAAGCGTTATTATCAGCAGCCGGTCGTCCTCTTATTGGATGAGTACGATATCCCGGTCCAGCAGGCCTGGGAGCACGGTTTTTATGATGAGTGCATGGCTTTCATGCGGAATTTCCTCAGCCCTGCCTTGAAGACGAATCCGTCTTTGGATTTTGCCGTATTGACAGGCGTCCTGCGGATTGCCAAAGAAAGCATTTTCAGCGGCCTGAATAATCTGGAAGTCAGCAGCGTCATCAATGGGACCTATGCCGATTGGATCGGTTTCACGCCAGAAGAAGTACGGACTCTGGCTCATGCGCAGCAGCAGGAAAAGCCCCTGCCTGTCCTGCGTGACTGGTATGATGGCTATTGTTTTGGCAGCCAGGAAATCTATAATCCCTGGTCCGTATTATGTTTCTTTAAGGAACAAGGCCAGCCGCAGCCTTATTGGGGCCATACATCAGGCAATGTCCTGTTGGGGGAATTGTTGAAACAGACCGATTCTGTTCAGGAAGACAACCTGCTGCGCCTCATTCAGGGAGAAACCGTGACGGCCGTCCTCACAGAGAATACGATTTACCCGGAAGTTACCGATAATCCCGATGCGTTATATACGATTCTCGTGCTGGCAGGGTATTTGAAAATCGTATCCCGCCGGCTGGTCATCGATACCTGGGTGTACGTGCTGGCTATCCCTAACCGGGAAGTCCGCAGCATTTACCGTAATGAGATCCTGAGCCGCCTGAGCCCGGGGCGGACGACGTCGTATCTGATGACGACTATGGAAAACCTTATGGCAGGTAACGGTGCGGCCTTTGCCAAAGGTTTGCAGGATATCCTGATGAAAGTGGCCAGTGTGTATGATACAGCTAACCGGGAGGCGTTCTATCATGGCCTGTTATTGGGGATGACGACGCTGCTGGTTCCGGAATATGAAGTAAAGTCGAACCGGGAAAGCGGGTTGGGACGATATGACCTGGCGATTTATCCCACGCACAGTGGGCAGTGTGGCGCCATTTTGGAATTTAAAGCGGCAGGCTCTTCGGATGAATTGCCGAAAAAGGCGCAGGAAGCCCGCCGTCAGATCGATGAAAAAGGCTATGAAACGGATTTCAAGGACCGGGGCATTACGAAAGTCCTGAAATACGGTATTGCCTTTTATGGAAAACAGGTCGTCTTAGTGTAAAAAGTGAGTCAAAAGAGGTCGGAGCCCAAGGGAAAATCTTTGTGCAACGACCTCTTTCATGGTATAATGAACGTTAGTCTATTTATTTCTATGTTATGATATGTATAGAAGGAAAAGGGAGGCAGTGAAGATGCGGGCAATGGGAATCGACCCGGGGACGGCTATCTGCGGTTTTGGCGTCATCGACGCCGACGGCAGCCGTCTGAAGCCGGTGACGTATGGGACTATCCAGACGACGCCGGACCATACTGATGCCGAACGGCTGGTCATGCTCTTTGACGGCCTCAATGAACTTTATCGGAAATATAAGCCCGACGTCATCGGCGTCGAGCAGCTCTTTTTTAACCGTAATGTCACGACGGCCATTACTGTCGGCCAGGCCAGGGGCATCATCCTCTTGACGGCCCAGCAGGCGGGCATCCCTATCCTGGAATTTTCGCCGCTCCAGGTCAAGCAGGGCGTCACCGGCTACGGCCGGGCGACGAAGGAACAGGTCATCGACATGACCATGCGCCTTCTCGGCATCCGCCAGAAAATCAAGCCCGACGATGCGGCTGACGGCCTGGCTATGGCCATTTACGCGATTTATTCCAGTCATTCTATGAGTCTGAAAAGGAAGGTGCAGTTATGATCGGTTATCTGAAGGGCGTGATCAGCCACATCTTCGTCCATTCCTGTTTCATCGACGTCCACGGCGTCGGTTACCGGACTTATGCTCCGGCTTCGACGCTGGATACGCTCTGCGTCGGACAGGAAGCCATGCTCTATACCTATATGAGCGTCCGCGAAGACGCTATCGTCTTGTATGGCTTTGCCACGCAGGATGAATACGATTTGTTCATGCTCCTCATCGGCGTCAACGGCGTCGGCCCCAAGGTGGCTCTGGGCATCCTCAGTGCCGGTACGGCCGACAGCTTCCGCCTGGCGGTCCATCAGAAGGACATCAAGGGCCTGACCAAGATGCCCGGCATCGGCAAGAAGACGGCTGAACGCATTGTCCTGGAATTGCAGGATAAAATCGGTCCCGTCGCCGGGGCAGACGCCGGGGCTGCGGACCTGGGCCCTGCTGCGCCGGGCCTGTCGGGCATCCTGGCAGAAACGCTGGCAGCTTTGACCAGTCTCGGCTACAGCGAACAGGAAGTCCTGCCCGTCGCCGAATCGAATCTGGCCGGCTGTACGACAGTGGAACAACTGCTCAAAGCGACGCTGAAGGCTTTGGGGAGCGGGAGGTAAGTCATGGAAGAAAATCGGATCATCGAGACGACAGAC
>CABMPA010000194.1 GCA_902388315.1 uncultured Megasphaera sp.
AAGAAATCTCCGGACCTTTCTCATGCCAGCTACAATGACCTGTTATTGGCCACCTCGCGTTTGGAAACCCGCAGCAATGCCCGTATCATCAGCTTCATTACCTTGAAAACTGTTTTGAGCGATACCGCAGGCGAACAAGTCCGGCAAATGCAGCAGATTACGCATAAATATCAGGGCGGTGCCCTGGGCGGCGGAAACAACGGCGATGCCAGCAGTACGTCGACGACGCCTTCTATCTGGCCTGTCAATGGAACGGTTACGTCTAATTTCGGCTATCGCGGCAATCCTATTGGTGGCGGTTCTGGCTTCCATGAAGGTATCGACATCGGTGTCGACTACGGGACGCCGGTCCGGGCAACGGCAGCCGGGAAAGTTACCATGGCCGGCTGGGTCGATGGCTATGGCAACCTCGTCGAAATCGACCATGGAAACGGTTTCGTTACCCGCTATGGACATAACTCCATGCTTTTAGTTACAGTAGGCCAAGAAGTCCGGGCTGGTTCCATCATTTCACTGGCCGGCAGCACGGGCCGCAGCACCGGACCGCATGTCCATTACGAAGTCCGCGTCAATGGATCACCGACCAACCCGTTGCTGTTCCTGCCGTAGAGATTAGCGCATGCCAGTCTTTGTCATCATGCACGGTCTCTTTGTCTTCAAAGTTTGTAGTATAAAGTTTATAGTTTGTAGATGATGGAGTGAAAGTTTTAGCCGTTTACTGCAAACTGAAAACTTAAAACTCAAAAAGAGGCTGTTTTAATGCGACAGCCTCTTTTTCACTACTATCCCCGGGAAGGAGGCATTTTTGTGAAGAGAAACATACAGATATTGGTCTTTTGTATGCTTTTTATGGCTTTTTTCCTGAGCGGATGCAGTCTGATGCCAACCAATACGGGTGTCCTCATCGGCACGAATTTAGCGTTGAGTGGCAAGGGCATGTCCTATTCGACGTCGACAGAACGAGGCATCGAGCTGGCTAAGGATATGGTCAATGAACGGGGCGGCCTTTTAGGCAAACCGGTCCAGATTGTGTCCGTAGATAACCACGGCAAGCCTGAAGATGCCGTGGCAGCTATCCAGCAGCTGACTGTGCGCCACGTATCGGCTATCATCGGACCGGACCTGACCGATTGCACGCGGGCTGTCAGGGCTAATGTGGAAGCCGTGAAGATTCCCCTGATCAGTCCGGCCTGTACACAGCCGGATATCACCGTAGACCCTAAGTCCCACGAAGTCTACCGTTATGTTTTCCGGGCGGCTTATCTTGATGCGTCCCAGGGACGGGCCATGGCTGATTATGCCTTGAAGCAGCTCCATGTCAGACGGGCCGCTGTCTTTTATTATCCGGATAAGACGTATGCCCAAGGGCTGGCAGAGTATTTCCGCAGCGCCTTTTCTGCCGGCGGCGGTGAGGTCCCCGTATATATTCCTGTAGAAGATGTACAGGACTTGACGAAGTATCTGCCCTTATTGCAGGGTGAGAATGTCGATGTCATCTATCTTCCTGGTTACGATGACTGGACGATACCGGCTATCACGATATTGCGCAGCCACGGTATTTCTCAGCCTCTGCTGGGTCCCGACGGCTGGAATGGTCCCAGGATGGAACGGGAAGTCGCCCCGGCTTATTTAAGAGAGGTCTATTATACGGACCATTATGCCGGCCACGATACCAGTGAAGCTGCCAAGCGTTTTTCCCAGGCTTACTATGAAAAATATGGAGAATGGCCGGACAGCTATGCTGCCCTCGGTTATGATGCCTTTATGATGACAGCAGAAGCTATCGAACGCTGCCAGTCGGCGGAAGCGACAGTCGTAGCGCGGGAATTAGAAAAGACCATTGATTATGAGGGGGCGACGGGGACTATTTCTCTCGATGCCAATCACGACGCCATCAAAGATGTCTTCATCCTGACCTTTAAAGAAAAACAGCCCGAATTAGCGGCGACCATCCCTTTTGACGTTCAGACACAGTAAGGCAGGTATTTCATCATGGCCTGGCGCCGTGTCTTCCAGTCCGGCATGCGCAGGGTCATGGCATCATAGAAATGGCGGGAGTGATTGGGCTGGAGAAAGTGGCAGAGTTCGTGGAGCATGACATGGTCGATGATGCCTTCGGGCATGATGGCCAGATAGGTATTCATGGTGACGATGCCTTTGAGGGGCATACAGGAACCCCATCGCGAGCGCATGACCCGTTGTTTCAATACCAGTGCGGGCAGGGGATAGTCCGAAAATAAAGGCTGTATCCGGTCCAGGCTGGCAGGGAATAGTTTTTTTCCAAGGGTTTGCAACAGCTTATGATAGAGTTTCTGGCGCATAACCGGCGTATCCTCGGCCAGTTCCATGAAGACGGTCTGGCCGCTGCGGCGGATGCTGTTTTGCAGGCCCAGGCGGACGTCGAGCGTATACGGCCGGCCTGCCAGATAGAGCGTGTCGCCGTCGCTGAGGGTCAGCATGGGGAATTTTTGCTGCCGTTCCTGCATCTCTGCGAGGGCCCGCATGATGAAGTCTGTCTTTTTTTCCAGGAAAGCTTCGATGTATTCCCAAGGGACGCGGACTGGTGCTGAAACATACAGCGTGCCGTCATTGCGGACGTGGAGATTGATATTTTTCACTTTCTTGCGGACCAGGATGACCGGGAAGGTCCGGTCCTGGGCCGTGAACTGGTGTTGTTCGCTCGTCATGGGAATACCTCACAGAAATAAGATTTGTAGTTATTGTAAATAGAATTCGTTCATTTGTCAAAAAAGGAAGGTAGATTATGCTCGATTTTACGGCCATCGACTTTGAAACGGCCAATAAATATGCCAACAGCGCCTGTTCCCTGGCGGCGGTCACCATGAATGATGACCGTTGTGTCAAAGAAGGCTATACCCTCATCCGACCGCCTTTCATGCGTTTTGATCCGGGCAATATCCAGATTCATGGCATCACACCGGAACAGGTCGCCCATAAACCCCAATTCGATGTCCTATGGGAGCGCATCCGTCCTCATCTGGAAGGACGCATCCTGGTCGCCCATTATGCCGTTTTCGATACGCGGGTCCTGCGCAGTATGCTGAAGACGTATCATTTGGAAAAACCGCAGGCTTCCTATGCCTGCACCGTGGAAATATCCCGCCGTGTCTGGCCGGATCTGCCCAACCATAAACTGAATACCGTTGCCGGTCATCTGGGATACTCCTTCCATCACCATCAGGCCTTGGATGACGCCCGCGCCTGTGCGTATATCGTCCTCAAAGCAGCAGAAATCGTCGGCGCTTCGTCCATGGAAGAACTCCTCGACGCGACGCACCTCAAGTTGAAGACGCTGTGATAGAGTTTGTAGTATGGAGTCTGTAGGGGCCGTCCCAAAGGGCGGCCCGTCTGTCATGGTGGTGTACACGTAATGCATGACGGGTGATGCGTGAAAACATCCTTCATCTGCCCGAATAGCTATGTCTACAATTCACAGCGGGACGCCTTAGCAGGACGTCCCCTACGATATCGCATACAGGCGATGGAAATGAACTCAAGACAGCTGCCGGAACGGACAACTTTTGAGATAAAAGCGT
>CABMPA010000195.1 GCA_902388315.1 uncultured Megasphaera sp.
CTGCGCTCCTTCTTCCATGATTTCCTGAGGTAATAAAATTTTCCATGCCATAATGAATCTCTCCTTTGATGAATTAGTATAATCAGTTCATATTTTGTATTTCCTGTTCTCTTGCTTACAACTAGATTATATTTCAAAACTTTTCACAAGTAAAACTATTAAATTTATTATTTTTTACAAAATATTTTTGTAACGGAGATGATATCCATGAACATAGAAAGTCTGTACTATTTTGCAGAATTAGCTAAAGATCTACATATAACCCGCACAGCTGAACGCATCCACATCTCTCAGCAAACATTGAGCAACCACATTATTCGTTTAGAGGAATACTACGGCGTTAAACTACTTAATCGGCACCCCAAACTTTCCCTTACCTATGCCGGGTCATTTGTACTTCGTTATGCACAGCAATTAATCCGGGAAAATGAAAACTTACAAGACATCCTGGCTGACATAAAACATTCAAAGCGAGGCCTCATTTATTTTGGAGCCAGTATTTTACGTTCAAACGCCTGCCTGCCTTATATATTACCAATTTTCACCACCAAATACCCGCTGATTGAACTTGAATTAAAAGAAGCGACGACAAACGTTTTGGAAAAACTCGTTCTGGATGGCGATTTAGATCTGGCCATTGCTTTATCTCAATCAGAAAATCCGAACCTCGTCAAACAACACATGATGCGGGACCAGGTATATCTTTGCATCACCGATAGTCTCCTGAAAAAAACATTTCACGAGGATAGCGAAAAAATCAAAAAGAAGTCTCTCCAAGGCGCAAACCCGGCTGATTTTGCCCAATTGCCATTCTGCATTTTACAGAACCGTCTTGGCGAAACCATTCAAAACATCTTTAAAGATGCAGGCATTACTCCCATTACCTATATGACCAGCCAGTATATACAAATCGCTACGGCAGTCGGGGCCAGCGGTGTCGCCGCATTTTTTGCAACCCGCGCCAGTCTCATTAACCAGAAAGAAAATTTTACTGAGCCAGTCAACGCCTTTCCGTTAATTGTAAAAGGTACTCCTTTCGTTCAAAATCTTCAGGTTATCTACCATAAAGATCGCTATTTATCTAAGGCTTGTCTATATTTCAAGGATTTGTTATTACAATATGGTAAAAAGATTGAATCTATGAACATTGAAGAATTAACCGCCATAAAATAAGTATAGCGATGGATTTTGCAGGTTCGATACCTGTGAAATCCATCGCTATGTCTTTAAACAGCAATGTTCTCCAATCTCTCCCGCTACTATAAGCGTAAGAGATTCAATCGATGACGATGGAGTAGTTCTCCCGCCCGGTCACATAGCCGACGACGGCCGCACAGGGAATCTTGTCTTTCAGGGCCCGTTCCAGCTTCGCTGCGTCTTTTTCGGCGACGGCCATGAGCAGGCCGCCCGAAGTCTGCGGGTCATAGAGGACGTCCATGAAGCGCTGGTCAGCGCCGTCCGCCTTGACACATCCAGCGGCAAAATCACGGTTGCGGTAAGCCCCGGCCGGGATCAGGCCCATCGCGGCCATGGCCAGGGCCTCTTTATGATAGGGAATGGCATCGCCATGAAAATGAATCGTCGTCCCGCTGCCATCAGCCATTTCACGGGCATGGCCGAGTAGTCCGAAGCCGGTCACATCCGTGCAGCTGTGGACGTCATAGCGGACCATGATGTCCCGTGCCGTCTTATTGAGCTGGGCCATCTGATCGTAGAGCTGCTGCAAAAGAGGCGGTGCTACGAAATCGCCCTGGGCAGCCGTCATCAAGATACCTACTCCTAAGGGCTTGGTCAGGATGAGGACATCGCCAGGCCGGGCTGACGAATTGCGCAGCAATTTCTTCGGATGGACGAAGCCCGTCACGGATAAGCCGTATTTCGGTTCCTTGTCTTCAATGGTATGGCCACCGGTAATGATGACCCCCCCTTCATAAGCCTTCTGGTAGCCCCCTTCCAGGATAGCCCGGATGGCCTCGCGGCCCATGGCCAGGTTGACGCACATGACGTTCATGGCCAGTTTAGCTTCTGCCCCCATGGCGTACACGTCGCTCAGGGCATTGGCGGCCGCAATCTGGCCGAATAAATAAGGATCGTCGACGATAGGCGGGAAGAAATCGACCGTTTGGACGACAGCCAGCTCGTCGCTCACCTGATAGACCGACGCGTCGTCGCTCTTATCATAGCCAACGAGGAGGCGGTCATCTTTATGTGTTGGAAGCCCGTCCAACAATTGAGCCAGTGTCCCTGGCCCTAACTTAGCGCCTCAACCGGAGCAGGACGCCATCTGAGTCAATTTCAAACGTTCATCGTTCATCGTAGATACCTCCTTGGTGTTACAGTATTCAGGATAAGGCCATCAGGCAAAGACAGCCTTATTGTTAGCTTTGAGTTTGCAGTTTTTAGTTTTCAGTGATGGCTAAAAATTTAAAACCATCTGCTACAAACTACAAACTATAGGCTACAAACTCATTATACTATATTTATGCAATTCTTACGGCCTGGTTTAGCTCGATTTTAGATTTATCCGTTATACTGTCCTCGTAGTCAAGAATAAGTGATTGAAGACAGGAGGAATTCATCATGACCCAGGAAAAATGGCAAGATACACTTGTTTCGATTAAAAATAAAGTCTGCACGGCCCGCAATGCAAAAATCGCTGCTGCCTTCTGCGTCGTCTGCGTCGTAGCCACGGCCGGCGGCCACTACTATCTGCACCAGCAGCATCTGGCCCGTCACGCCGAACGGGTCGACGCCATGGCCCAGATGACCAAGGCCCAGGCCGACCAGCACAACATCTCCCTCATCAGTGAAGACCAAGCCTGCGCCGCTGCCGCTCAGGCCATCGGCAAGGACGAAAGTGAATTGGATTTCAAAGAAATCGCCCTCTTCGATATGAGCAGCGCCAAACACGGTCCGAAAGACGGCCGCAAGGATGACCGCAAAGGCGACCACAAAGAAAAAGCGAAGGACAGAGACCGCAAAGGCGATGAAAGAGGCGACCAGCGCGGACCAGAAGGCATGAAACCTGGCCGTCCTGGTGAAGAAAAGGCCGATGCCGCTGCCGGTGCTACGGCCAAAGCCGCTCCCGACGGCCAGGCCGGCAACCAATCCGCCCCCATGACACCGCCCCAGGGCCAGCCGCCGATGACTGCTTCTGGACAACCGGATATGAAAGGCCAGCCGCCGCAGGGAGCTATGCCGCAACGCGCCTTCCACCCCATGTATAAAGTCCGCGTCACATCCGGCTCCGTCCGCTATGACGTCCTCGTAGACGCCACTAACGGCACCGTCATCCATACAGAAATTGAAGATTAGCTTGATACAAAAGAGGCTGTCGCATTAAGACAGCCTCTTTTGTAGTTTTTAGTTTTCTACAAACTACAAACTCCATGCTACAAACTATAGAGAAAAAGGAGCCGCGCATGATGTCAGAAACCTTCGTGCGACATCCCCCTACGAGCCACGAATCACTAGCTACGAGCCGCGAATCACTCTATAATAAAACTATCACTACGAAAGGATGGCCTGTTTATGCTGCATATACGTGATATTTCA
>CABMPA010000196.1 GCA_902388315.1 uncultured Megasphaera sp.
TCACTTTAGAGGGTGTAAACACTTAGGGACTGTCTAACCTTATGGGTACAGTATAATTTAATCCCATCCACATCAAACATCAAACTTTGAACTTCAAACTCGAACTCAAAAAGCGCTGTCTTCACAGGACAGCGCTTTTTGAGTTCCCTCCAGCCCGCAGCTATTGTATAATAGAGGCAAGTGAATCTTTATTATGTGAAATGAAAGGGACCTGACATGACGAACGAAAAATATATGAATATGATCCGCAACAATCCCTATGTAATCGACCGCATCGAAAATCCGACGGAAGAAATGCAGCTCCTGGCAGTCCAGATGAATGGCCTGGCTTTGCAATATATCAAGAATCCCTCGCCGGAAGTCCAAAAGGCCGCTGTCGCCAATACGGCGCGGGCTATCCAATTCATCGACCAGCCCTCGGAAGACATGCTCCTGCAAGCCGTACAATCCGGCTGGAACAACCTGAGCTATATCCACAATCCCTCGCCGGAACTCATCGACGCCGCCCTGGAACAATCCGGCTGGGCCATCAAATACGTCAAAGACCCGGATGAAACTTTACAGCTGCGGGCTGTTGAAAAGAATTACGACGCCATCAAATACATCAAGCATCCGACACCGGCCGTCCAGCTGGCCGCCATCCGCGGCAACTACGAAGCCCTGCGCTATATCGAAGAGCCGACGGAGGAAGCGAAGGAACTGGCCATCAGCGAAAACGAACAGGCCATCCGCCTCATTCCCAATATCAGCAAAGAAGAATTTCTCCACTACCTCAGCCGCAATGTCCTGGTCAGCAAATATATGCCCAAGGGCATTTCCCTGACACCCGACGACTGGCGCAATACCTTCAAAGCCGTCTTATCCAGGAACGACGTAGCGGAAGACTACGTCCGCAACTTCATTACCTGCAACGCCGTCGAC
Source organism: uncultured Megasphaera sp. (assembly GCA_902388315.1). GTDB lineage: Bacteria > Bacillota > Negativicutes > Veillonellales > Megasphaeraceae > Megasphaera. Next base: position 922 of record CABMPA010000196.1, read on the forward strand.
CTGACACCGGCCGATAAAGTCCTCCTCGTCGACGATTGCGGCAGCAAGAAGGCCCGCCGCATAACAGTAGATGAAAAATTGACATTAAAATAGGAGCGAAACCATGAACTTTACAGATACTTTCAAAAGTGTAGAATTAGTCCTCAAAGCCGGCGAAGTCCCACTGCTCGTCGGTGAAACGGGTATCGGCAAGACCTCCCTGGCCCGGGAACTGGCTGCCAAGAACGACTGGAGCCTCGTCGGCATCGACGGCAATCTCCTGAAGGAAGGGGAAATCGGCGGCCTGCCTACCGTAGAAGATGGCACGACGATTTACGCCGTCCACCACAAGCTCCGCAAAATCGACGAAGAAATCGCCAAGGGCAAGACGGTCCTCTTGTTCATCGACGAAATCAACCGCTGCGACCACGCTGTCCAGCAAGAACTGATGAACCTCATCCTCAATCGCGAAATCAACGGCTACGTCTTATCGCCGTCGGTCCACATCATCGCCGCCATGAACCCGGCCGATTCCTATGACTACGAAGTCGTCGAAATGGATGCGGCCCAGCAGAACCGCTTCGTCTGGCTGTACATGGAAGCCGATTACCTGCAATGGCTCGATTGGGCCTCGACGGCGGGCATCGAAGAAAAGGTCATGGAATTCATCTCCACCTTCCCGGAATACCTGGACAAGACCAACGAAGACGACATCAATGCGACGCCGCGCAGCTACGAACGCATTTCCAAGCTGTACCACATCTATAAACAGGACCCGTCGGCCATCCCGCAGGGCGTCTTCTACAACGTCATCCGCGGCAACGTCGGCAAGCTCATCGCCCAGGAATTCGTCCAATTCATCACGTCCGACGCCCAGCCCCTCATCGCTTACGACGACGTCTTCAACGGACCGTCCCTGGATTCGTCCCTGGCCAGCCGGGTCGGCAGTGAAAGTCACACCCGCCTCTATCTGGCCGCCAAGAACATCCTCAAGCAGCTGGAACATGAACTCCGCCTCGACGACAGCCAGGCCCAGGCGCGCCTGTCCCGCTTCGTGGACTTCCTGGCCCTCTACCCGGTCGACCTGCGCCTCGGCGTCATGAAGGACATGAAAGCCGCCAACCCCAAAGTCTATGCCTGCGCTTTGGACAACGACGACTTCATCGACAGCTACTTCGCCGCCTTCCGCTCCCTGCGATAACGGCTTATGGAACAGTCACTGCCCATTGCGGCCAATCTACTCTATCAGCAGGCATCTATCGTAGCCGACGCCGTCCTCGCCGAACAGCGCCGGACAGGGAGCGTCCCGGACGTGCCGGCCGATTTCCAAAAGAAATTCTACGTCTTCCTGGACCGCATCACCGGCCACTTGATGGAAGACAAAGACAATTTCTTCGGCTATTTCCTCTTCCAGATGGTCAAGGAAATCCGCTTCGACATGGCTTCACCGACGGGAACCAACTTCAAGGGGACGCGGTATCACCTCTATTTCAACCCCATGCTCTTCCTGCCCCTGTCGCCGGAACAGATGGAGAGCACCATCAAGCACGAAATCCTCCACGTCGTATCGCTCCACCTCATCCGGGCCAAAGAATTGCGGCAGCAATACAGCAAGCTGGCCGTCAACCTGGCCATGGACGTCGTCGTCAACACCTATCTCGACCACCTGCCGCCCTTCTCGACGACCCTGGAATGGGTGAACATGAACTATTCCCTGCTATTAAAGCCCTTTGAAAGCCTGGAATACTATGTCGATAAGATTCAGAGCGCTTTGGACCTGCGGACCGATAAAAAGGACCTGCCCGAATCGGACAGCGATTCCGACGAATCCATCGCCGTATCCTATGACCCGGCCAAGACCCATGACTTATGGGATGAAGGCGACGACATAGACGAAGAGACACTGCGCAAATTCACGGAAAAATACATCGATGCGTCGTGCAAAGGCGAACTGTCGAACTATCTGGAAAGCATGATCAAGGCTCTGAAAGACGCGCAGGAAGACCTGCCCTGGCACTGGTATCTGAAGAAGCTCGTCGGCTCCGTCACCAGCACCTGGAAAAAGACGACCATGCGCCGCAACCGCCGCCAGCCGGAACGACTGGACCTGCCGGGCTGCCTGCGCTCCCATACGGCCAAAATCCTCATCGGTCTGGACATCAGCGGCAGCATCACCGATGCCGAATTCCGCCAGGCCATCGGCGAAGTCCTGCACCTGGTCCGCTGCTACAACCATGAAATCATCGTCGCCGAATGTGACGATGAAATCCGCCGTACCTACCGCATCCGCACCATGGACGACGTCCGCGGCCGCCTGGACATCCGCGGCGGCACAGCCTATTCCCCGGTCTTCGCCTACGCCAATACCCAGCGCGTCGACCTCGTCGTCTACTTCACTGACGGCAAAGGCGAAGAAAAGCTTCAGACACCGCCTAAGGGCTATAAAGTCCTTTGGGTCCTCTCCGGCAAAGGAGACAAACTCTCCCTGAAAAAGCCCTTCGGCCTGGTCAAACGACTGACCAAACTCCCGGAATACGACCCGACCCTCGACTTCGACGACGTAGAAAAAGGCGGCTTCTCCATGAACCACCAGGAAGACATCAGTATGCCGTAGACAACAGGCGCTGTCGCATGAAGACA
>CABMPA010000197.1 GCA_902388315.1 uncultured Megasphaera sp.
GTCTGTTCAAAGAGCCAGTCCCGGATGCCTTCGATGTTGTAGGCAAAGGACCAGGTATACATATGATTCCCGTCCTTGAAGACCGTGTAGTTAATCGGTGCCTGCTGGTCTTCCATGACCTTCATCATCTGTTCATAGACCGAGGTGCCGCCGGTGCTGTCCCACATGCGGCTGCGGGCGACGACAGCGCCGTCCTTTTCCCAGAGGGCCGTCGCTTCATTCATGCCCGGGAAGGCTTTGCTGTCGCCCTGGCAGACGGTGATCCAGAGGTTCTTGTCCTTGAGTTTTTCCATTTCCTGCGTATCCCACTGGCAGGCGACGAGGTACTGGCCGGCAAAGAGTTCCGGATAGGCGTCGCTGATGGCGATGTTGGCCATACCGCCCTGGGACTGGCCCGTCCCGTAGATGCGGTCCTTGTCGACACGGTACTTGTTGGATACATCCATGATGAGGTCCGTCACCAGGGTCAGGCCCTTGGTCCACTGATGGGTATCGGTAGTCATCATGCCGATAGAACGGATGAGGTCTTCCGTATACTGCGGTGCCAGGACGATGGCCGGATGCTTGGCCTGTTCTTCCGGCGTCGCCCAGACGATGGCCCCGTTGCCCTGATAGAGGACGGCCTTGGGATCGTTGATGTTGGCGCTGGCATCGGCGATGAAGACGACCATGGGATAGGTCTTGGCCTTGTCGGCATCATAGCCTTCGGGCAGGTAAATATTGTAAGGCATTTCATAGCCCGTCGCCGGATCCTTATATATATAAGTTTTAAAAGAATCCATGACGGCATCGACAGTCTTATCGGCAGACAAGGCCGCCGTCGTCGGGCCATAAGCCGTACCGTCTGCCGCGTAGACCGTCCCGGTCTGGCTGACAGCGACGCTCAGGTCCGGCGCCTTGCGGTCGGAATACATGGGCGCATCGCCGCCATTCAGGGCATTGGAACCTTCCTTGCCCTTATCGCCCTTATCATCTTTGGGTTTGTTCTGGGACGCAGCCGTCGGCAGGGGCGTTGCCGGATGGACCAGGCTGACGATGACGTAGCTCCCCTTCTTCCCGGCCAGCGCTGTTTCCGGTGCATCGTTGGTATAGACCTTGTCGATGGTCTTGCCGGCGACGGCAAAATCTGTCGTCTTCAAACGGCTGGCATCGATGGTCTTGGGATAATGAAGGGCCACAGCCGATACGCTTTCGCCGTCACCATAGACCGTGCTCAAAGCCGTCACATCGCGGATAGCGGATTGAGAAACATTAGCAGGCAAAGTTGCCGTCACGGCAGGCTGATTCAAATCATCCCCTGCCGGCGCAGCCCAGACCGGGGCCGTCAGGCTAAGGGCGCAGCACAACACAGCCAGAGCGGGAATATGTTTACCTTTCATACAGAGGTCACCTCGAATTGAAATTTTTTTGCAATTCATTATACCACGCCCGATTCGACTTCTTGTGGCCGTTGTGACACAATTTGGTGGAGATGAGGAGATTTGAAGTTTGATGTGATGGCTTGACAAACACGAAAAGAGGCTGTCGCAATGCGACAGCCTCTTTTCTATTAGGAGTCAAACAGTGGAATTATTTACCTTCGAATGTTGCTTTGCGTTTTTCGCAGAAAGCAGCCATGCCTTCCTTCTGGTCCTGCGTGGAGAAGCAGAGGCCGAAGACTTCGGCTTCGTAAGCGATACCGGTTACGACGTCGCAGTTGATGCCGCGGTTGATGGCAGCTTTGGAGAGCTGTACAGCGACCGGAGCGTTCTTAGCGATCTTCTTAGCCAGTTTAACAGCAGCCGGCATTAATTCTTCCTGCGGGAAGACTTCGTTGACCAAGCCGATAGCTTTTGCTTTTTCAGCGTCGATCATGCCGCCCGTGTAGATGAGTTCCTTAGCGTGGCCGCGGCCTACGACACGGGTCAGGCGCTGTGTGCCGCCGAAGCCCGGAGTGATGCCCAGGCCGACTTCCGGCTGGCCGAATTTAGCGTTTTCAGCTGCATAGCGGATATCGCAAGCGCAGGAGAGTTCGCAGCCGCCGCCGAGAGCGAAGCCGTTGATAGCTGCGATGACAGGCTGCGGCAGGTTTTCGATTTCCGTGAAGACGTTCTGACCGAACTGGCCCCATTCGCGGCCTTCAGCAGCGTTCTTGGAAGCCATTTCTTTGATGTCAGCGCCAGCGACGAAGGATTTAGCACCTGCGCCGGTGATGATGACAACTTTGATAGCTTTATCCGTTGCGATCTTTTCAACGACGTCTTTCAATTCGCTGACCGTAGCCTGGTTCAAAGCGTTCAGAGCTTTCGGACGATTGATCGTAATCGTTGCAATACCGTCTTCTACAGCAAAAAGAATGTTCTGGTAATCCATGAGAAAAACCTCCTAAAAACATATAATAGTATAGTATAGAAATAGTATGTACAACAGGCTGCCCTCCCAAAGGGACTCCTGCCAGTCAGACCGCCCCTGCCGGCAGAATAGGCGCACTGTCAATACGCAAATATGAGATTCTAAAAATAATACGGGGTGTGAAAGTCACGCCCCGTATTCGATTAGCATAACGCTAACTTATTTCGTGTAATCGTAGAAGCCTTTGCCAGTCTTACGGCCGAGGTAACCTGCCTGGACATATTTCTTGAGCAATGCGCAAGGACGATATTTCGGATCGCCGAAGCCATCATAGAGAACTTCCATGACATGGAGAACAACGTCGTTACCGATAAGGTCGCAGAGAGCCAGAGGTCCCATCGGATGGTTGAAGCCGAGTTTGCAGACGTTATCGATATCTTCTTTGGAAGCAACGCCTTCCATCAAAGCCTGGATAGCTTCGTTCAGCATCGGGATGACGATACGGTTGCCAGCGAAGCCCGGGAAGTCGTTAACTTTGACCGGCGTTTTGCCGAGGTCTTTCGAGAGTTTGTCGATCTTGTCATAGGTTTCTTCAGAAGTAGCGATGCCGTTGATGACTTCGATCAATTTCATGACAGGAGCCGGGTTGAAGAAGTGCATACCGATGACTTTGTCCGGGCGTTTCGTAGCTGCGCCGATCTGGGTGATAGCCAGGGACGAAGTGTTGGAAGCGAGGATCGTGTGTTCCGGGCAGAATTCGTCGAGTTCTTTGAAGATAGCCGATTTGATCTTCAAGTCTTCGATAGCTGCTTCAACGACGAGGTCGATGTCTTTCATGTTATCAGGGGTACGGGTTACGAAGCCAGAGATGCGAGCCATCGTTGCGTCTTTGTCTTCCTGGGTCATTTTGCCTTTGGAGACCTGTTTGGTCAGCTGTTTTTCGATTTTAGCTTTGCCGCCAGCGATGAATTCGTCTTTAATATCGTTCAAGACGACGTCCCAGCCGTGCGTAGCGAAAACCTGGGCAATGCCCGAACCCATTGTACCTGCACCAATAACCATTACTTTACTCATGTTTAACTCCTCCTTCGTCGCGTGATTTTTTTCACTAGATTCTTCTAAAAAAAATCACGCACGTTCTAAATAAGATTCACTGCTTACACTGATAGTATACCACACTTCCCAAAAAAATCCACTAAAAAACGGCA
>CABMPA010000198.1 GCA_902388315.1 uncultured Megasphaera sp.
TCCCGAAGCGTCGTTGTCAGTTTGAGTCTGTCGCGGCGAAGCCGCATCTGAATCCAAGAAAACGCCGGCCGCCGGTCGCAGTTCGCAAAACCATGCCTCATTGACCAGTTACATATATTGGCTGACTGTTCGCGGCGGGACGCCCTTTGGGCGTCCCCTACGTAGCCCCAATCGGGGCATTTTTGAACATGGAAAGGGCTTGTCGCATGGCGACAAGCCCTTTCGGTATTGGTATTGGGTTGGAAAGCGGATTAATGATTAGCCGGATGGCCTTCCTGGACCGCTTTTTCAGCCGGTGCAGCAGCGCCCGGAATAGGAGCGGCACTGAGCTGGCCACGGCGGGCCTGGGAGATGATGCTGTGGTTATAGCCATAGCCGAAGTAAATGGCCAGGCCTAACAGAAGCCATACGACAAAGCGGATCTGTGTAACCAGAGGCAGCATGTAGATGAGGACGCCGCAGAAAACGATAGACAGGAGCGGAACGAAGGGAACGAGCGGGCATTTGAAAGCGCGTTCCTGGTTCGGGTTCTTCTTGCGAAGGACGATGACCGCAGCCGAAACGATGATGAAGGCGCAAAGCGTACCGATATTGGTCATTTCAGCGACGATGTTGATGGGCAGGAAGCCTGCCGTAACAGCAGTAACGACACAGACCAGCATCGAGCTGCGGGCCGGGGTCTTATATTTCGGATGGACGTGGCCGAAGAATTTCGGCAGCAGGCCATCGCGGGACATAACGAAGAGTACACGGCTCTGGCCAAAACTCATGACCAGGAGTACCGAAGTCAGGCCGCAAATAGCACCGACGGAGATAGCCGCTGCACCCCAATGATAGCCAACAGCCTGGAGAGCAAAGGCAACCGGAGCGGCTGTCGTCTTGAATTCGAGGTACGGAACCATGCCGGTGAGGACAGCCGAGACGGCGATGTACAGGACAGTACAGATGATGAGCGATAAGATGATGCCGCGGGGCAAATCTTTCTGCGGGTTCTTGACTTCTTCAGCCGCTGTAGAAACAGCATCGAAACCGATGTAGGCGAAGAAGATGATGGATGCCCCGGCAAAGACGCCGGACCAGCCATAAGGCATGAAGGGAACCCAGTTGGCAGCATCGACATGGCTGAAGCCCAAAGCCAGGAACAAGGCGACGACGGCCAATTTGATGGCGACGATGATGTTGTTGACAGTCGCACTCTGGCGGACGCCGTGGATGTTGATGAAGGCGATGACGCAGAGGATGAGGACAGCCGGCAAATTGACGATACCGCCATCATACGGAGCCAGTGTCAGCGCTTTCGGCAGGGCGATACCCAAATTGGTGAGGATATTATTGAAATCCCCCGACCAGCCAATAGCCACAGCCGAGACGGCAAAAGCATATTCTAGTATCAAGTCCCAGCCGATGACCCAGGCCCAAAATTCACCGAGGGCGACATAACCATAAGTATAAGCACTGCCGGCAACAGGAACCATGGCGGCGAATTCAGCATAACAAAGGGCAGCACAGCCGCAAGCCAGCGCTGCGATGATAAAGGAAATGATAAGTGCAGGACCAGAATAATTGGCAGCAGCAACGCCGGTCAGAACAAAAATACCTGTACCGACGATGGCGCCGATACCGAGCATGGTCAGGCCAAAAGTACCGAGGACGCGGTTCATACCGCCGTCTTGTTTCGTTTCCGAAATGAACTCACTGATACTTTTGGTTCTAAAGATGTGTTTCGTCATAGAACCTCTCCCCTTATGATTGTAAAGTATCGTTGACTCCCCTATGGATTGACGGAATAATCTGCCGGTCAATCGTTCAACTGCCTTCTATTATACTCGTTACTTTTAATTTGTAAAGCTTTTATTGTTATTTAATTATATTTTTATATTTAAATTTAAAAATAGCAAAAATATATTTAATAAAATCGTTAACATTAACTATATTATTAATAACCTTTAATCATAGTTATTTTAACTCCAATTTATTTAAAAAGATTAAATCTTCCTGGTAATCTATATCAAATAATTCATATACCTTCTCCGGACAGTAGACCCAGGCTTGGGGACCGTGCAGGAATTGCCGTCCGCCGGTATCACCGTGCAAAGTGAGCAGTGCCGGACCATAAATATGGCGGAAAATGGCAGGACTGCAGCGCCGCTCGCCGTTATGCATGCAGCCCAAGGCAGCGCCGGAAGCCAGGAACTGCCGAAGGAAGCCGGTAATCGTCTCTGCCGTCAGCAAGGGCTGGTCTGCTGGGAAAAAGGCCCAGGCGTCGGCATCGCTGTGAGCTTGGACGGCACAGCGCAAAGACGCAGCCATGCCCTCTCCAGCCTGGTCATTCCACAAAACTTCGACCCCCTGAGTGCGGCAGGCCGAGGCAATAGCCGCATGGGCCGTCACGACGGTCACCTGGCAGTCGATGCCAGAACACGGCAAAAAAGCCTGTGCCGCCTGACACAGACTTTTCATTCCATACATATATAAAGGCCGGCCCTGAACGAGTGTTTCTAACTTATGGCTGCCAAACCGCCGGCCGAAGCCGGACGCCATCAAGACTAACTGTATCTTCACTTCGTCTCCCTCATTTCTACTGGATAGGTCGTCAATATCCCTGGTCGGGATAAATAGTTCAAAATCCGCTTCCCCGCCAGCCGCCGCCGTTCATCATCAGCCTGGTTGAGGATGACGGTCGTCCTGTCTTTCCACCGCCCGATACGGGCCAGGCAGCCCGCTTCTATAATATGGGCTGCGAGAAATTCCGTCACAACCGCTTCCGGATCGAGGTCCAAAAGCTCCCAGCGAAAACAGGTTTCCCTTACCGTTCGTCCTAACGCGGATAATCCCGCCAGACAGTACACTTCATCGCTATTGGCCGGAATGACCGGTTCATGAGTCCCCATGACTTTCAAAGGCAGGCGCCGCGATCCATCGCCTTCGACGAGGACGACGTCGGCGTCCGCACATAAACGCAGGTAAAGGTCCTCGCCAGGCCAGGTGATTTTTCCGTCCGTCCCTTCCCGGCCGACGACGATGATCCCGTCGCGCTGCCACTGTGCCTGCCAGCCTTCGGGCAAATCGGCGGGTATGAACCACTCGGCCGGCCGCTTCATATGGGTTGTCGTCACGACAGCCACGCGATGGCCGGCATCCCGTTCCTGCCGGGCCCTGGCAAAAAGGCTGGTCGTCTTGCCGCCGGCGCCGATATACGTATATACCTCGGCCGTCATGGTTTGCGGTAGCGGCTCTTTTCCCGCCCTTCCCGCTTGGCCCGGATGGCAATGAGTTCGGCGGCGATGCTGATGGCTATTTCCGCCGGCGTCACGGCTGAAATGGCCAGGCCGATAGGCGCATGACAGGCGTCGATTTCAGCAGCCGTAAATCCATCGACCAGGAGTTTCTCTTTGACAAAGGCCAGCTTGCGGCGGCTGCCGATGACGCCGAGGTAATAGGGCTTGATGGCCAGCATCTGGCGCTGGACATCGTAGTCGCCGACGTGGCCGCGGG
>CABMPA010000199.1 GCA_902388315.1 uncultured Megasphaera sp.
TTTTTGGGTATCGAAATGCTTGCTCTCTAAAATTACCCAGTGCGGGTAGCGGGAGCGTGCTTTGTCATGCCACAGGTCGCTGCCGCCGGCCAGACAGACGCGAAAGCCTTCCAGGGCCTTTTCCAGGCGCGACGTGTAGTCGTCGGGCAGGGGAAGGGCCCTTTTTTCGACGTCTTCCTGGGGGCAGCGCGTTTCCCATTCGCGCAGGGATTGTTCCAAAGTTTGGACGTAGCCGTCGTAACTTTCCTGCAAGGTCTGGTAATAGGCCTGGGATTGAGCCAGTTCGTCGCGCAAGCGGGCGGCATCGTCATCGGCGACGGGCGGCGTGTCGTCATAGACCAGGCGGATGACGCCCAGCCCCAGGGCGATTTGGCCAGCCGTATCCAGGGCGCCTGCCAGGCTCAGCGTTTCAGCGATGCTGGACGGCTGAATGGGCTGGGTCACGGCGATATGGCCGCGGACTTTGTGGCCGCCGATGGCCGTCGGCCGCGGAAATTGTTCCAGCGTTATCGTGGCGATGTGCTGCTGTACTGTGTCCGTGCGGTACAGTTGGTAGACGGCTTTTCGCGGCGTGAAGGACTGTTGTATCAGCTGGCAGGTCCCGTTCATGCGGCCCGTCTGGTCCGGGAATTCGGCTGTGCCGTCATCCTGCATTTTATTCCACAGCCGGGCCGTCGGTACGGCTCGTCCTGTCAGGCAGAGGGCTTCGCCATAAGGCAGGAAGCGTTCTTCACCGCGACACGACAGGCCTGCTGCTTCGTTGGTATACATAATCTGTGTGATTTTCATGATAATTCTCCTCGTATTTATAGATTACGTTTATTATAAAGCAGGCCGTCCGCCTTGGATAGGGGAGGAAACATCCTGTCATGAGGAAAATTCGCTCCGTTTATAGGTATATGAAGAAAAAGTACAGAATTTTTTGTGTCAAGGAGAAAAAATTATGATAGAATAAGGGGGTACATATCCAGAGTATACTAATTTGAGGAGGTGCGCCGATAATGATGAAGCGAAATATCGTTCTCGTCGGCATGATGGGGAGCGGCAAAAGTCATATTGGCCGCAAGCTGGCTCAGCGCCTCGGCTGGCAATTCGTCGATACGGACCGGCGCATTGAACGGGCTGTGGGCATGACCATTGCTGAGTTCTTTGCGAGTGCTGGGGAAAAAGTTTTTCGTGAACGAGAAATCAATGTCCTGCAGCAAGTCAGCCGCTATCATGAAGCTGTCATTTCCTTTGGCGGCAATTTTCCTATGAATGTCGGGACCTATCGTATTCTGCATCGCCATGGGTTTATCGTCGCTTTATTATCTGAACCGTTCCGCGTGGAAGAGCGGGTCAGCCGCCATATAGGGAAGCGGCCGACTGTCGATTATGAAAATCTTCATGATTTCGTCCACACGATGATGAAACAGTGGGAAGAGGTCTATCCGTACTGCGACTGCGTCATTGATACGACGCGCGGGGGAGCGTCACAGATCGTCGAATCCATTGTCCATAAAATCAACGAAAGGCATGTGCAATTCATTGCCCGGGAAAAGAAGGAGACTGATTAAAATGATCAACAAAATCGGAGTATTGACCAGCGGCGGCGATGCGCCAGGTATGAATGCGGCTATTCGCGGCGTCACGCGCTATGCCATTCAGAAGGGCCTCACTGTCGAAGGCATCATTCGCGGTTATGAAGGTTTGCTCAGTCACGAAACGCGTCCCTTGGGCCGCCGTGATGTCGGGGCTATCATCCATCGCGGTGGTACGATGCTTCGGACTGCCCGCTGCCTGGAATTCAAAGAAAAAGAAACGCAGAAAAAAGCGGCTGCTTATCTGCGTGAATTGGAAATAGATGCCCTTGTCGTCATCGGTGGCGACGGTTCCATGCGCGGTGCCCAGGCACTGAGCCGCTGGGGAATCCCGACGATTACCATTCCGGGGACTATTGACAACGATATGATGGGGACGCAGTATACCCTGGGGTTCGATACGGCTGTCAATACGGTCCTGGAATCGGTCAATAAGATCCGCGACACGGCGTTCTCCCATGACCGCGTTGCCGTCATCGAAGTCATGGGCCGTGAAGCCGGCTTCATCGCCCTCAATGCCGGCATGGCCTCCGGTGCCGAAGCCGTCCTGGTTCCGGAACATCCCGTCGACCTGGCTGCTCTCTGCCGTCATCTCGAAGAATCGCACCGCATGAAGAAATTGAGCAGCATCGTCATCGTCGCTGAAGGGGCTGCCAAAGGGGCCGATGTCGTCGATTACATCAAGGAACATACCTATTTGTCGCCGAATCTGACCGTCCTCGGCTACGTCCAGCGCGGCGGCGCTCCGTCGGCTTATGACGCCATCATGGCCGGCCGCTTTGCCCAGAAAGCTGTCGACAGCCTGCTGGCCGGTACGTATAACTGCGTCGTCGGCTTCATCAATAACCGCGTCGTCGCTACGCCGTATTCGGAAGCCGAAGCCCTGCACTATCCCATCGACGAAAACCTGCTCAATCTCGTCCATCTCTTGGGGAGATAGTGGTTCGTGATTGGTAAGGAGCTGTCTTCATGATGGCTCCTTTTTTGCGGCCCGCATTGGGCAGGGAAAATGCGTTGACATCTTATAAATATGCACGTATAATAGAGTAGCGTATATATTATCATATGTTATAGAGTGTCATTTAGAGGAGTGTTATCATGTCGTTTGATTTTAGTCTGATTTGGAACTCATTGCCCCTGTTGTTGGCAGGTGCCGGGGTCACTATTGAAATCACGGCAATCGCTGTCGGCCTGGGTTTCATTTTCGGTCTGATTACCAGCGTGTGTCGTTTGTCGGGCGTCAAGATTTTACAGGTCATTGCCGTCTGCTACGTCAATATCATCCGTGGGACGCCTATGCTGGTCCAGATTTTCCTGATTTATTTTGCCCTGCCGATGGTCATTGGCGAACGCATCAACCCCTTCGTCGCTGCCGTCGCTGCCTGCTCGATCAATAGTGGGGCTTACGTTTCGGAAATCTTCCGCGCCGGGATTCAGTCCGTCGATAAAGGCCAGATGGAAGCCGGCCGTTCTTTAGGCTTGTCGTGGATGCAGACCATGCGTTATATTATCCTGCCTCAGGCTTTCAAACATGTCATCCCGCCGCTGGGCAACGAATTCATTTCCATGACCAAGGAAACGTCCCTGGTTTCGGTCATCGGCTTTGAAGAATTGACCCGCCGCGGCCAGCTCATCATCGCCAAGACCTATGGTTCTTTTGAAATCTGGCTGACTGTCGCTGCTATTTACCTGGTCATGACTTTGACCATTGCCCGTCTCGTAAGCTATTTGGAACGGAGGTTCGCAACGGATGATAGAAATTAAAGGTTTGAAAAAAAGTTTTGGCAAGCACGACGTCCTGAAGGGCATCGACTTGACCATTCAGGATAAAGAAGTCGTCGTCATCATCGGGCCGTCTGGTTCCGGCAAGAGTACGATCCTGCGCTGCATCAACTATCTGGAACAGCCGACG
>CABMPA010000200.1 GCA_902388315.1 uncultured Megasphaera sp.
AGCGGGTGGGTTATATTTCGCAGGCTTCGCCTGCTCAACAGGGTAAACCGGCTACGTAAAAAGGCGCTGTCTTCATGGGACAGCGCCTTTTTTAGTCTATCTCTTTGATGAGTTCTTCAAAAGCATCGAGGACCTCTTCAATGGTCTTGTTATTAGGAACGAGATAGTCGGCGGCATTGCGATAGAGGGCAATGCGTTCATCGTAGAGGTCGTATACTTTCTTCTTACCGTCTTTCAGAAGCGGACGCGTCGATACGTCGACGTCGCTGACGATGTCGTCAGGGGAACGGTCGAGGAAGAAGACGGTACCGGTCTTCTTGAAGATGTCCATGTTTTCCGAGCGCTTGACGACGCCGCCGCCGCAGGCGACGACGATGCCCGATTTTTCGGCCAGGAACTGGCTGGCCCGGACTTCGGCATCGCGGAAGCATTCTTCACTGACGGCAAAGAGTTCCGGAATGGTCTTGCCTTCCTGTTCGACGATGACGTCGTCGGCGTCGTAGAAATCACGGCCCAGACGCTGTGCCAGGGCTTTGCCGAATGTTGTTTTGCCGCTGCCGGGCATGCCGATGATGATGATGTTCTGTTTGTTATTCATAGTAGTGTTCCATCTCCTTAGCTATTTGTTCGATGACCGAGAAGGGGATGTCCCGGCCCATCCAGATTTCTTCTGAGCCAATGGCCTGAGCGACGAGCATGTACATACCATTCAGGGTCTTGGCGCCATTACGGCGGGCTGCCTGCAAAATCTGCGTGTCTTTCGGGTTGTAGACGATATCGACGACAGCCGGGAAAGCCGCAATGATTTTTTCCGATACGGGACAGCCATTGACATCCGGGAACATGCCGACTGGCGTACAGTTGACCAGGACGTCACCACCCCGGGAATGTTCAAAGTCCTGATAGTCGATGGTATCGGCACCGACGGTCTTGGTGAAGGCGTCGAATTCCGTCTTCGAGTGAGGATGGCGGGATACGACGGTAATCGACTTGGCACCGGTATCGGCCAGGTACTGGATGATGGCGCGGGCGCCACCGCCGGAACCGAGGACGACGCAGTCCTTCTCTTTGACGCCGATACCTGCATGGTCCAGAGAGCGGCCGAATCCGCCGTAATCGGTATTGTAACCGAAGGTGCCGTGGTCGGTGAAGTGAATCGTATTGACAGCACCGATGATGCGGGCTTCACGGGAAATATCCGTCAAGTATGGCATGACGTCGAGTTTGTAGGGAATGGTGACATTAGCTCCTGTATACCCTTCGTCGCGCAGGCGCTGAAGTTCATTGGGGATATCGTTGCGGTCCATTTCCAGGACGCCGTACTGATGCTGCCCCTCAACCTGTAAGATTTTAAATAATTTTTCGTGGATTGCCGGGGAAGCCGTATGGCCTAACTTAGCCCCGATGACGCCTAATTTCATCTATATTCCCTCCTTGATCGGATATGTAATTCCCTAAGATTTTAAAATAATTGCAGTGTTCTGCCAAGTTGTGCAGGACCCGGGCCGTAGCCGGATTGCGCAGGTTGCCCATGACATCGATATGGAAGAAGTATTCAAAGGGCCGCCCCTTGAGAGGCCGCGATTCCAGATGAGTCATATTCATGCCGTTATAGAAGAAGTAACCCAAGACGTGGTACAAGGCACCCGGCCGGTGCTGTGTCGTCAGGACCAGGGTAATCTTATCGGCTTCGGGAGACTGTTCCATATCGGCGGCGATGATGAAAAACCGCGTATAATTCATCGTATTATCGTTGATATGTTCCACCAGGACGTCGAGGCCGTACATATCGGCGGCCGTTTTGTTGGCGATGGCCGCGATATGCGGGTCCCCCATTTTTTGAATCTGTTCGGCACTCTGGGAGGTGCTGAAATAGGGGTGGAGCTGCCATTCGCTGTGATGCTTGAGGTAACTCCGGCACTGGTTCAGCCCCTGCGGATGAGAATACACTTCGCGGATGTCTTCCAGTTTCGTCCCTGGCAAGGTCAGCAGGCAATGTTCGACCTTAACGTATTTTTCACCGACGACACAGCAGTCGTAGCGGTGGATGAGGTCGTAGACATCGGTGATGCCGCCAGTCGACGAATTCTCGATGGGCAGGACGCCGTAACGGGCCTGACGGGTAGCGACGGCCTGGACGACGTCTTCAAAGTGAGAGCCATAGGCAGGCAAAATATTCTTGCCGGCAAAATAGGACTTCATGGCTTCATATGTATAGGAACCGGGCTGTCCGAAACAGGCGATGTTCAATGGCATATCTTCAGACGCATCCATTACCAGCACCGCCCTTTCTCAGACAGGCAGACGTCGAGGATGGCCCAGGCCGCGGCCGCTTCGACGACAGGGATGGCCCGCTGGACGATGCAGGGATCATGGCGTCCTTTAATGACGAGGTCACAATTTTCCTGCGTATCCGTGTCGATGGTTTCCTGTTTCTGGCTAATCGACGCCGTCGGCTTGATGACCAGGCGGAAGATGACGGGCATGCCGTTGGTGATGCCACCGTTGATGCCGCCGTTGTGATTGGTCCGGGTCTTGACGACATCGCCGTCGTAATAAAAGGAATCGTTGGCCTGGGAGCCGCGGAGGTCTGCCAGTGCGAAACCGTCGCCGAATTCAATGCCCTTGACGGCCGGTACAGAAAACATCATATGGCTGAGCTGGCTTTCGACGGAATCGAAGAACGGGTCGCCTATTCCGGCAGGAAGGCCAGTCACCATACATTCAATAATACCGCCGACGGAATCGAGGTCGTTCTTGGCGGCCATGATCTGCGCTTCCATCGCTCCGGCCCGGGCCTTGTCGAGGACGGGCAAGGTTTCTTGTTTCAGTGCCTGCAAGGTTTCTGCCGTTTCCCCGGCAGCCTTAAAAGGTTTATCGGCGATGCCAGCCAGGCGCAGGATATGAGAGCCAACGGTGATACCATGACGGGCCAGGATCTGAGACGCGACAGCACCGGCAAAGACCAGGGGGGCTGTCAGGCGGCCCGAGAAATGACCGCCGCCGCGGTAGTCATTGAAGCCGCCATAGCGTATCTTGCCGGAGTAATCGGCATGGCCAGGCCGCATGAGATGGCGCAGCTGGTCGTAATCCCGGGAATGTTGGTCACTGTTGCGGATGATAGCACACAGCGGCGTCCCCGTCGTATAGCCATTGAAAAAGCCGCTTTGTACTTCAAAAGCATCTTTTTCTGAACGGGCCGTGGACATTTGATTCTTTCCCGGTGCCCGGCGGGCCATTTCTGCCCGGACAGCGTCCCAGTCGATGGCTTCGCCTGACGGCAGACCGTCGAGGACGGCGCCGATAGAGAGGCCATGGGATTCACCGAAAATCGTCAGGCCAATCGTCTTTCCAAAGGTATTCATATTATTTCTCCTCCTTTTGGATGATGCCGCCCAAGGCCTGGAAATCCTGCCAGAATTCCGGATACGATTTGCGGACACATTCAGCGCCTT
>CABMPA010000201.1 GCA_902388315.1 uncultured Megasphaera sp.
CCGGTCTACTGCGATAAAAACGCCTACGAAGCCGACGGCATCATCTTATTCAACAAGATTAAGCCGCATACGCACTTTAAATATAAACATGAATCGGGCCTGCTGAAGATGATCTGCATTGGCTGCGGCAAACACAAAGGCGCTTCGACCTTCCATGGCCGGGGCTATGACGCTTTCGGCCCCAACCTGGAACGCGTATCGAAAGCTTTCTTGCAGCATGTAAACGTCGTTTTCTCCGTCGGCATGGTCCAGAGCCCCAGCGACGACATCGCCGCCCTGGAAGTCATTCCGACTGATAAATTCTTTGAACGCGATGCCGCTTTACAGACCATGGCCAAAGCTGAAATGCCGCGCCTGAAGCTGCCCCACATCGATGTCCTCATCGTCGACGAAATCGGCAAGGAAATCAGCGGCACCGGCATGGACCCGAATATCACCGGCCGGACGGAACGATTCAGCCAGGAAACGGCCTTTCGTGCCTTGGCCCCGGATATTGAACGCATCGTCATCCTGGACATCACCGAAGCCTCCCACGGCAACGGAGCCGGCTGCGGCATGGCCGACATCGTCAGTTACCGCTTTGTAAACAAGATGGATTTCTCCTCGGCTTACACTAACTGCATTACGGCCAAGTCCTTCCGCATGGCCCTTCTGCCCCTGTATGGCAACAGCGATAAAGACGCCATCGAAATGGCCATGGCCCACGCCTTCCTGACCGACCCGAACCAGGCCAAGGTCGTCCGCATCAAAAACACGCTGAAACTGGAAGACATCGAATGTTCCGTCTCGTGTTTAGAAGATATAAAAAACGATCCGGACATGACAGTCACATCCGAACCGTTTACATGGAAGTTTAACGAAGAAGATAATCTCTGGTAAATTTAGTTTTTACGGCCGATGGCATCCATCCAGGTGAAAAGCTCGTCCATATCATAGTCGCCAGCATGGCCGCGCCCCCAGGGAGAGGCAAAGTCGACGTCATAGCCGGCCTGCTGCAGGCGCAACGCTAAGACTGCCGGTACGGCAATCGTCGTATCGCGGTCGGCTTCGCCGTGGCGGATACGCCAGTAATGAGCCGTCTTGACGCCGGACTTCCCGATGTAGTTCAGTGGATTCAGCAGCTTGACGATGTCTTTATCCGCCAGGGCAGCTCCGGCTGTGAGGGAATGGCTTTCTCCATATTCCGTGAAATGCTGTTTATCAATGGCCGCCGTCCCGAATTCCTGGTTTTCCCCATTACTGAGGTCCAGGCCATCAAAAGCAGGCGCTGCTTTCAGGCGGGTCACATCGGCAGCATAGCCGGCTAAATCCATATCGGTCACTTTGCCATCCTGAATGGTCAGCCATGTCTTAGCCGACAAATCCGTACCACTGTCCAGGGCTTTCTGGGCCGATGCCATGTAAATCGATTTAATGTAATCCGCAAAGGAGCCCTTACCGTTTTTGTCGAGGGTCAAGGCATTCCCATTCTTGTCAACGAGATGTAAACTATTGATGTAAGCCGGATACAAGGCCTTCAAATCCTTCGATGCCTGCTGCTGGACAGCGTTCATTTCTGTCCCGGCAGCCGCTTCGGCCGGTGCATTGTCCGGACGGCCAGTGACGACGCCTGTCGGTTTTGCCTGGCCCTTACCTGCCGGCGGCGGCATCATACCGCCCAGGTTGCCCTGGTGATACGTGTTTACCCCGTTAAACATCCATTCATAGGCCATGTCGGCATGGTCCAGGTCGGTAATCGGGCAGTATACGCTGGAAGCATAAATATCATCGCGTTCATCCGCTGCGCCAAGGACCTTCAAATACGGTTCATAGTCCTTGCTGTTGCCCGTCGCCCCGATGAGCGTCGATAAGGCACCACCCGCACTGGTCCCATTGGAAATGATTTTTTCCGTATTGCCAGGCAGTTTCCCTGCGTTATGGCGCAAATACCGGACAGCCGCTTTCATATCGACGATGAGTGCCGGAGCCTTGCCGGTATACGTACCGTCAGCAGCCTGGTTTGTTCGTCCGCGGGCACCTGGAGCTGCGACGACATAGCCTTTGGAAAGGGCGACGAGCATAGCATTGGCGCCACCAGTCATGTGATCATTTTCAGACGGCTGGCCCGGTGCCCCCGGCATATAGCCGCCGACCGTGTTGGGCAGGAAAATCGGAGCTGTCTTCGCCGTATACCCATTGATGGTCTTTCCTTTGAAATAGCCTTCAGGAACATAAATATTCATGGACTGGTACGTCGTATCGACGGGATGGGCTACATATACCCGATTTTCATAGGCCCGGAAGGCCACTTTTTTGCCATCGACAGTCATCGTTTTCTTTTCATACTTCGTCATATCTAAATCGAGACGATAGGCCTGCTGCACCGGAGCGGCCTGGGCCGTCGTGGCCTTAGCCTGCGTGGCAGCCGCCACGGCCTGGACCGGTTCCGCTTTGGCTGTATCCGCCGCCAATACCAGACCGCCAGTCATCATAAAAAAAAGCGCTGCTGCGCACATCTTATTTCTGCCTTTCATTTCATAACTCACCTTTCCTCATCAAAATAGTTTGAATTACAACCATTTCTTTCTGCTTTAGTATACCATAAAAATGTGGCGATGCTATGACAATTTGGAGTAGAAAAGGGCTTGTCGCATATGCGACAAGCCCTTTTGAGTATTAAGTTTGCAGTTTGTAGTTTGTAGTGAATGGTTTTAAATTTAAAGCCATCGTCTGCAAACTACAAACTCTGTACTACAAACTATAAAGAGAAAGAGACCTTGCATGATGAAAAAAACTACGCTCACCCGTCCATCAGCATTTCCGCCACCAGGTCTGTACTACGGTGGCCCCGACGTGCCAATAGTAGAGGATGTGGTCAGCTAGTTGTGAACAGCGTTTACTATGGTAAACGACATGACTGGCCGCAGCGCCTATGAAGAAGCCGCCGACGACATCGCTGACATAATGGAGGCCGCTGAGTATCCGCGACGACGCCAGGACGCCGGTCCAGGCCAGGGCTGGCAGCCCCCAGGGATTGCGCCGGGCCAGGAGCATCAGGGAAATAGCCAGGCTGTTCATGGAATGGTTGCTGGGAAAGGAAGCATTGGCCTTATGCGGCACGAGTGCCGCTGCATCGCCGCAGGCGAAAGGCCGGGAGCGATGCCAGATTTTTCCGATGAGCCAGGAAAGGGAAGAACCCAGGATGACGGAAAACAGACAGTAAACTAATGTTTTTCGCCGTTTAATCTGCTCCGAAAGCGGCCGCGGCCGGAACCATTCAATCAGGCCATAAAGGATGAACAGCCAGTAGCCGAACCGGGTAATCCAGGTAAGGACCCGGAGCCAGGTCCGGCGCCGGGCAATGACCCATTGCGCGAATAAAAAGATAGACCTTGCCATGATAGCCTCTCTTTCAGCCGGACTCAGCCCTGTTTT
>CABMPA010000202.1 GCA_902388315.1 uncultured Megasphaera sp.
TCACTTTAGAGGGTGTAAACACTTAGGGACTGTCTAACCTTATGGGTACAGTATAAATTTAAAGCCATCTTCTACCAACTACAAACTCCGTACTACAAACTACAAAGCCACTACCCTGCCTGTTGTTCAAAGATGTCCTGGGCCAGGCCCATGGGTTCATCGCGGAAGATGCGTTCGTCCATGGTCTTCAGGTCTTTGGCGATGTGC
This sequence comes from uncultured Megasphaera sp., assembly GCA_902388315.1. Classification (GTDB taxonomy): domain Bacteria; phylum Bacillota; class Negativicutes; order Veillonellales; family Megasphaeraceae; genus Megasphaera. Next base: position 208 of record CABMPA010000202.1, read on the forward strand.
GGTACGAATTCCATCTGATTGAGGATGTCCTTTTGCAGATCTACGCCCGGTGCGATTTCCGTGAGGACTAAGCCCTTATCGGTGAGGACGAAGACGCAGCGTTCAGTGATGAACATGACCTGCTGATTATGTTTGTGGGCGTAGTCTGCACTGAAGGTAATCTGTCCGACCTGGTCGATGAATTTCTGGACAGCCCCTTCATGGGTGATGACCAGTTTGCCGTCCTTGATTTCTTCGCGCAGGCCTTTCGCCGTGAAGGTGCCGCAGAAGACGACTTTATGCGTATTCTGGGTGATGTTGATGAAGCCGCCGCAGCCGGCGATGCGGTCTTTGAACTTGCTGACGTTGACATCGCCTTTGGCGTTACATTCTGCCATGCCCAGGAAGGCCATATCCAGGCCGCCGCCGTCGTAAAAGTCGAACTGATACGGATGGTCGACGATGGCATCGGCGTTGGCCGAACCGCCAAAGTCCGCGCCACTGGCCGGTACGCCGCCAATCGGCCCGGCTTCGACGGTCAGGGTCAGCTGGTCGCCGATACCTTCTTCATTAGCAACGCTGGAAACGCCTTCCGGGATACCGATGCCCAGATTGACGACGGCGTTAGGAACGAGTTCCATTGCTGCCCGGCGGGCGATGACCTTGCGGGCATTGAGTTCCATCGGCGGAATCTGGGACAAAGGCATACGCATTTCACCGGTATAAGCCGGGTTCTGTACCTGACGGACCTTGGACAAGACGATGTAGTCGACGTCGATGCCCGGCAGGACGACGTGTTTCGGCGGAATCGTCCGGTTTTCGGCCAGCGTTTCGACCTGGACGATGACCATGCCGCCGCTGGCTTTGGCTGCCAGGGCCATGGGCAGGAGTTCCATGCGGACTTCTTCGTTATCCGTCGATACGTTGCCGTTCAAGTCGGCACAGGTCCCGTGGACGATAGCGACGTCAATCGGAAACGGTTTATACCAGAGGTATTCTTCCCCATCCAGTTCCTTGACCTCTACCAGGTCTTCCTTAGTGATACTGTTTAATTTCCCGCCTTCGATACGGGGATCGACGAAGGTATTGAGGCCGACGCGGGTAAAGAGGCCCGGTTTGCGGCCGGCGATGCTGCGGAACCACTGGGCCATCGTGCCCTGGGGCAGATTGTAGCCTTCGACCTTGTTATCCATGACCAGTTTCCCCAGTTTGGGAGCCAGGTTGTAATGACCGGCAATGACCCGTTTCAGCATACCTTCATGGGCGAAATGGCTGGCACCTTTGCTCACTCCGTCGCCGATGCCGGCCGTATGGACCAGCGTCAGCTGCTGCGGATATCCGGTCTTGGTAAAGCGGTCTTCCAGGGCCTGCAATACTTCTTCCGGCAATGCACACTGTGCAAAACCACAAACGGCGATAGTCGAACGATCTTTAATAAGCGATGCTGCATTTTCTGCTGTAATCAGTTTTGCCATGATGACTCCCTCCTTATAGATTTCCTTGCTTGCCTCTGATGAGCTCTTTTTCTTCTCATCTTCTGGCTTTAGTATAGTCCCATTTTCCCTTGAAAAATACCCACAAAGCCATGACAGAAGATGAAAAAGTTGCCCGAAAGATGACAAACGTGACAAGATCTTTCCTTGAAGGTGTCCTTCCCTGGTTATATAATGAATATATAGAATAGATATACATTCATTTTTACAATAAAAGGAGTCTTATTTATGAATCCTTATGCAGAAGTCCTCAAACAGCTGCTGCAATATACGGAGACGAAATATACGACCTTATCCCAGGCCATCGACTACGACATGTCCTACATCAGCAAATGGGTCAACGGCGCCCGCCTGCCCGCTTCACGCCATGCCGACCGCATCCACGAGGACATGGCCCGCTTCTTCGCCGGCATCGCCCAGAAACAACACCAGGAAAAGGACTTGAACCGCATCTTTTCCTTTGCCGACGACGGCCAGGACCTGGCATTCCATCTCTACGGGCTGCTCAGCCAGGCCTACCGCCAAGCCCAGGCCAAGGCGGGAAAAAGTGAAAATCGCGACTCAGCCATCCATTTCTACACCGGCCGCGCCGACTGCCACACCGCGTTGCGCCAGCTGCTCCATTCCCACCTTGAAAACCTCCAGTCCCAGGGGATGCTGGTCATGACCGGACAGTTCCATGTCCTCAATCAGAACGGCATCTGGCAGCTCCTGGAGGAATGTCACAACGACCACTGGTCCTGCGACGTCCACTTAGGCCTGAAAATGGACGTCTTCGCCGCCCATATGCCCCAATCCGCCAGCAGCCTCTATCAGTGTCTGGATCACTTATTGACCTATAACTTCACGATGCACGAAATCAGTCATGAATCGTACCGCAACATCATCGTCCTCAAAGACGCCTTTGCCTACCTCTATTACGTCGACAGCGACGACTACATCGACATGTGCCTGACCATCACCGACCCGGCACAGGTCCGGGAAATCTACAAAAAGTGCTGCGCCTATATGATGATCCAGCCGGTCCTCATGGAGTCCCGCCAGTCCCTGGGCATGGAGCGGTTCGGTTACCGGGACATCTTCTTTACGTCCAACAACTATCTCTTTTTCCTGACCAACGGCCTGGAATTCCTCCTCCCCGACGAGGTCTATACGTCGCTGTGCCAGCTCATCGACGAAGGGAAATACCCCAACGCCACCAAGGAATGGGTCCGGCGCATCCAGTACATCTGGTACCGCATCATCGAGCAGGGGCGCATGAAAATCATCATGCCCAAGAACTCCATCATCCGTTATCTGGAAACGGGCTGTTTCTACCTGACCGACATGAACTACCAGATGACGCCAGACGAAAGAAAGGCCCAGCTCAACCTCATCGTCGAAAAGATGAAGCAGAACCCGGCCATTACCTGCGGGATCCTCCTCCCGGCATCGGGAGAAAGCCGTTATACGAATTTTTCCAATCTCGCCTTTTACGGCAATTACACGTCAGCTTTCTTCAAAAAGAATACGCATCACATCCTGCCCCAGACGAAGCCCATCTACCTGCTCAATAATTCCCGGCTCATTGCCTGTATGCACGAGTTCTTTGAAAGCCTGAGCCATTCGCCTCAGTACAAGGGCTTTTCGGCGGAAAATGTCGAAGCCCTGCGGAGCCTCATCACGCCGCTGATGATGGTCCTGACAGAAGAAAACAGCGACACCTAGTTTTCCGGCCTTTCCGGCTGG
>CABMPA010000203.1 GCA_902388315.1 uncultured Megasphaera sp.
CACTCGTCATAAATTCCGGCTGTGCACAGGATTCACGGCGGGCCGCCCGCCGCTGCCATTCGTCCGGGTAACGGACTTTGACTTTACGGGGCAGAAAGGCTCTGGGCAGCCCCTACGAATCCCCAGCCGGGGGGGATTTTTTTACGAGCTGCTGGTTTTCCGAAGCATCATTATTAGTTTGAGTTTGTCGCGGCGGGACGCCGCATCTGATTCCGAGGCGGCCTGCGGACTGCGACCAGCGGTCTGCGAAAGTACAAGAAACCTCTCCGCCCCTTTGGGCCACCTCTCCTATCAGGAACTGTTTATTTTTTCTTTTTACGATGGACGACGAGGGCTTCGTCGGCCCAGTCGAAGAAGTACGGTTCGGTTATATAAATGGCATAGTTCGTCAGATAGGCAGCGACGACTTCTTCATCGGAAAGAGGCATGTATGCCGTGCTTTCGAGGTAGGAATGAAGAGTACCCATATCACCTTTTTTGATGGAACGGATGAGTTTTTTCGTAATAGGGTAATACTGTTTCAAAGTTTCCAAGTACGATTTCGCCTTGGGCCAATCACCGAGTTTGAAGTATAACAAAGCCAAGGGCAGGAGATAGTAGGAGCTGTTTGGTTCGTCTGTTCCCCGCTTATACAGTTTCAATGCCTTCATTTCATTGCACATTTTAGCATACAGCGGCATCAGCTGAAAACGGATACCCAAATTATCGTTTTTATTAAGGCGCAGCATTTCTTCCCCTACCTGGATGGCTTTATTGTGGATGCCACATTCGGTCAAATCCGACAGGTATTCCTGAAGCAGCATCATATAAGGCCGTGTTTCAAAGTCCAGCCAGAAGTCACCTTTACTGCACTGGTAAATTCCCTCATCTTTTAACCGTTTTTCTTCGGCTCCGATTAAGTTTGGAAGGATTTTAAGCATGTCCAAGGGGCCTTTCGAGTCCAATTCAGCCTGGGCCAGTTTGACTTCCGCATTATCCGGCTCCAGTTCGGCTGCTTTGGCCAAATATTCCCGTTTGTCTTTTTTTCGGCTCGCCTTCTCAGCTAAGTCCAAATAATCATAGACGTCGGCTGGTACGGTATCGTCCTGCAAATAGTCCTGCAAGTATTGGGCAGCCTCATTATGCTGCATCATGAATTCTTCAATAATCCGTTGCATCTCTTCTTCGCTCTGAACGCCGTTCGGAGCCTTCTTAGCAATAAATGCCTGTAATTCTTTCATTACTTTATCCATGGTATGCATAAAATCATCTCCATTCAGTCTGTTTATAGGTAACCCACTCGTTCTGTGGCGGGTCGCTCACGCGGCGCCCCCTACAAAAGCCCCGGCCAAGGCTCCCTTGTGAAGGGGAGCGGTCAGCGCAGCTGACTGAGGGGCAGCTTATTCAGCGTTCGAGCCATTCTTTGAATTCGGATTCGCTGATGATGGGGGTACCTAGTTTCTTGGCTTTTTCGTATTTGCTGCCCGGGTCGGCTCCGACGACGACGAGTGTCGTCTTCTTGGTGACAGATGACGTGCATTTGCCGCCCCGTGCTTCGATGGCCTGTTCGGCTTCTTTGCGGCTGAAGATCTGCAATTTGCCGGTGAGGACGACGATTTCGCCGTCAAAGGCCGTGCTGATGAGGGTTTTCTTTTCCGCCGTCATGTCGACGCCGTGAGCGCGCAGTTTTTCGATGAGGGCCTGGTTCTTGGCGTCGCTGAAATAGGATACGATGCTGTCGGCGATGCGCGGTCCGATGTCGTCGATGGCTGTCAGGTCATCGGCACTGGCTTTCATGAGGGCGTCGACGGAGCCGAAGGATTCAGCCAGGACGCGGCCGGCTTTGGCGCCGACGAAGCGGATGCCCAGGGCAAAGAGGACCCGTGCCAGGCCGACGGTCTTGCTCGTTTCGATGGCCTTGAGCAGGTTGTCGGCTGATTTGTCGCCAAAGCCTTCGAGGTCGACCAGTTCTTCTTTGGTCAGGCCATAGATGTCGGCCACGTCGTGGATGAGGTGCTGGGCCAGGAGCTGCTGGACGATGGCGTCGCCCAGGCCGTCGATATTCATGGCATCGCGGGAGACGAAGTGGGCGATTTTTTCGCCGATGACGGCCGGGCAATCCGGATTGGTACAGCGCCAGGCCGCTTCCCCTTCACGGCGGACGACGGGGCTGCCGCAAACAGGACAAGTCGTCGGCATGGAAAAGACTTTTTCCGAGCCGTCGCGCAATTCCGGCAGGGAGCGGACGACTTCGGGGATGATTTCGCCGGCCTTCTGGATGACGACGGTATCGCCGATGCGGATGTCTTTTTCTTTGATGTAATCTTCATTGTGCAGCGTCGCCCGTTTGACTGTCGTCCCGGCCAGGTGGACCGGTTCGAGGTCGGCTGCCGGCGTCAGGACGCCCGTCCGGCCGAGGCTGACGGAAATGTCCAGTACTTTCGTCCGCGCCTGTTCGGGCGGGAATTTATAGGCAATGGCCCAGCGGGGAATCTTGACGGTATTGCCCAAGCGGGCCTGCTGGGCGAAGGAGTTGACTTTGACGACCATGCCGTCCGTTGCATAAGGCAGGCTGTCGCGGCGATCGTCCCAACTGTGGATGAAGGCGATGACGTCTTCGATATCCGTGAATTTGCGGTATTCCGGATTGACCTGGAAATGGAACTGGGCCAAATCCTGGAGCAGTTCTTCCTGGCTCCGGATCTCGATGCCGCTGTTGCCGCCCAGGGCGTAGGCAAAGAAAGCCAGTTTGCGCTGGGCCGTGATGCGCGGGTCGAGCTGGCGCAGGGAACCGGCTGCGGCGTTGCGGGGATTGGCAAAGGGTTCCAGTTCGTCATCGCGGCGCTGCTGGTTCAAGGCTTCAAAGGAGGTAATCGGCATGTAGACTTCGCCGCGGATCTCGATGTGCGGCGAATCGCTGGCAATATGCAGGGGAATGGTACGGATGGTCCGGACGTTGTTGGTAATGTCTTCACCGACGACGCCGTCGCCGCGGGTGACGCCGCGGATGAACTGGCCCTGTTCGTAAATGAGGTTGACCGCCAGGCCGTCGATTTTCAGTTCGACGACGTATTCCAAAGGTTCGCCGTCCAGGTCGGTGCGGACGCGCTGGTCGAATTCCCGCAATTCCTCGTCGCTGAAAACGTCGCCCAGGCTGAGCATGGGCCGGTCGTGGGTATATTTCTCAAAGCCGCCGGAAATCTTGGAACCGACGCGCTGAGTCGGCGAATCGGGCGTGACCCAGTCGGGATGGGCTTTCTCGATATTTTCCAGTTCCCGGTACATCATATCGTATTCATAATCCGTTACCGTCGGTTTATCGAGGGTATAATATTGATAACTTAATTCATCTATTTTTTTCCGCAGCTCCAAGAGCCGCGCCTTTTCATTGTCCATGGTAC
>CABMPA010000204.1 GCA_902388315.1 uncultured Megasphaera sp.
AATTCCGGATCGATGGCCAGGATAGCGCCGAAGGGCAGGAGCTTCTTGACTTCGCCTTTGACGATATCGCCGACTTCAAATTTTTCGATAGCAGCGATCCAGGGATTCTTCTGGAGTGCTTTCAAGGACAAGGAAATGCGGTTCCGTTCTTTATCGAATTTCTGAACGAGGACCTGGAGTTTTTCACCCGTGTGGAGAACAGCATCGACAGAGCTGATGCGTTTCCAGGAAATGTCGGAAATGTGGAGCAGGCCTTCTACGCCGCCGAGGTCGATGAATGCACCATAGGGCATGATCTTAACGACAGTGCCTTCGAGGACAGCGCCTTCTTCAATGTGTTTGAGGGCTTCTTCGCGCTGAGCTTCGCGTTCTGCTTCGAGGACGGCTTTGCGGGAAAGGACGAGGCGGTTCTTGTGTTCGTCGATGTCGATGACTTTGACCTGGAAGGTCTGGCCTACGAGATAGTCCAAAGATTTAACGAATTTGATATCGCCCTGGGAAAGGGGAATGAACCCACGCAGGGATTTAATGGAGACGACAAGGCCAGCCTTGTTCGTTTCTTTACCTGTACATTCGACGAGCTGGTCGTTTTCAAAAGCATCGCGGACTTCTTTCCAGTCTTCAACTTTTTTCATCTTGACGAGGGAAACGACAATAGCTCCTTCTTCTTTGATGTTGTTGGCGATTTCGACAGTCAGTTCGTCGCCGACTTTGACAAAGTCACTTGCTTTTTCCGGAGCGGGAACAGCCATTTCCTTTTTCGGCAGGATTGCTTCTGCTTTCGTACCGATGGAAACATAGGCAGCATCATCATTCACAGAAATAACCGTGCCTTTGACCACGTCACCTTTCTTTGGATTTTCTTCATAGTCATACTTGTCCAACAATTCTTCACTCATTACTTCTGTGCCTTCAGCTTGCAAATTTTCCATAATCTTAACAACCTCCTGTATTATCCAATCCGGCGTGGAAGCGCCGGCTGTAATGCCTATATGATTCATACCACGGAACCAGGCCGTATCCAATTCGGCTGCTGTTTCGATGTGGTATGTCGGGCAATCCTGTTCACGGCATACCTGCGCGAGGCGGCCTGTGTTGGCGCTGTTCTTGCCGCCAATGACGATCATGGCGTCCACATGGCCTGCCAGTTCTATCGCTGCCTGTTGACGCTGCTGCGTCGCCGTGCATATAGTCATATGCACATCAAGATGATTGGTCTTTTGTTGCAGGATAGCGGCGATACGCTTGAATTGCTCTTGAGAGAACGTCGTCTGGACGACGACTCCCATAGAATCGCAAAAGGGAATTTTTTCAGCTTCTTCTTCCCTATCTATTATAATAGCACGATTTGCCCCCCATTGTGAAATGCTAATTACTTCAGGATGGGATTTTTCTCCTACTATTATGAGTTTTTCGCCCTTTTCGACGATATTTTTAGCGTCTTGTTGGGCTTTTTTGACGTGTGGACACGTCGCATCTATGACTTTTAGTTCTTTTTGAACAGCCTGGTCATAGACGTCCGGACCGACACCGTGGGAGCGAATCAGGACGACAGCCCCCTTGTCGACATCGTCCAGCGAGTCGACCGGCGACACTCCATGGGCGGCTAAACGCCCGACAACTTGCGGATTGTGGATGATGGGTCCCAAGGTATGAGTTCCTTTTTCTGCCTTGCCAGCCAGTTCGACAGCCCGGCGTACACCATAACAAAAACCACAGGCCGCAGCGAGAGTTACTTTCATTTAGTATCCCCTTTATACTGATTTTGCATAGCTACGATAATATCGCGAATTTTGTCGGAAAATCCTTTAACTAAATCGTGATCGGATGCTTTTCCTGCCGGTGCCAGCACAGGTTTCCCGAAGATGACCCGTACAGGGCCGGTCTTTTTCGGCAAAAATTCAGAATTGACGATAGCCGCCGGCAGGACCGGGACCCCCGCCTTGATGGCGATGCCGGCAAAGCCTTCATGGAAAGGCCCGACTTTGCCGCCCCGTGTCCGCTTCCCTTCCGGGAAAATCCCCAGGACTCCGCCTTCCTTCAAGACCCGGAAGGACTCGATGACAGCCTTGCGGTCAATGTGGCCGCGGTGTACCGGGAAGGTATGGACGTACCGCAGGAACCAGCCCATGAGCGGGTTACGGAACAATTCCTCTTTAGCCATGAAATGAATCAGATGATGGCGCATGGCCGTCCCCAACAGGGGCGGATCGAAATTGCTGGCATGATTGCATACGACGAGGAACGGACCTTTTTCCGGAATGTTCTCTTCACCGATGACTTCCATGCCCAGGACGCCGTAGGTAGCAACATTGAAAATCTTGCGGATTACGCCGTACGTAAAAGTATGCATCAGCCTCTCTCCTTCATCAGGCCGAAGATGACGTCAGCCGTCTGTTGTAAGTCGAGTTCACTGTTATCGACGACGATGGCATCGTCAGCCTTCTTCAGCGGCGATACAGCCCGGTGGGAATCCATCTCGTCACGGGCGGCGATGCTGGCAGCGATTTCTTCATAAGTTTCGCTCCCGCCCTTGGCCTGGACTTCCAGATAGCGGCGGCGGGCCCGGGAATCGACAGAAGCCGTCAGGAAGATCTTGAGGTCTGCCTGGGGCAGGACAACCGTCCCGATATCGCGGCCATCGAGGATGACACCACCTTCTTTAGCCATAGCCTGTTGTAATTTTACCAGTTTTTCCCGTACAACCGCAAGGGCTGCGACGGCAGAAACATGGGAAGATACCTGCTGGGTCCGGATGGCTTCGGTCACTTCCGTCGAACCGACGTAGACGCGGCACAAGTCAGCCTGAGGTTCCAGGCGGATATCGATGGTATCGACCAGGTCCCGGACCGCTTTTTCGTCCGAAAGGTCGATTCCCTTTTCCAGGACAGCCCAGGTAAAAGCCCGGTACATAGCCCCTGTATCGATATACAAATAATGGACCCGATTGGCCAGGACCTTGGCGACACTGCTTTTTCCGGCTCCAGCCGGCCCATCGATGGCAACCGTTAATTTTCGCATGGTATGCACTCCTTTGTAGCAGCTGCCGTTCCGGCTACGAAACCCGTCGAAAAGGCTGCTTGCAGATTATAGCCGCCTGTAAAGGCGTCGATGTCGATGACTTCTCCGGCAAAATAGAGATTGGGGACAAGCTTCGACTCCATCGTCTTCGGATTGATTTCCTTGACCGATATGCCGCCAGCCGTGACGATGGCTTCCTCAATGGGACGCGTACCGGTCACCGTCAGGGACAAGGCCTTGAGAGTATCGGCCAGGTCCTGCCGCTGTTCCCGGGAAATCTGGTTAACCGGACAGTCCCGGGCAATGCCGGCCTGGTCGAGGACGATGGGGATGAGCCGCTGCGGCAGGAGGTCCTTCA
>CABMPA010000205.1 GCA_902388315.1 uncultured Megasphaera sp.
CTAAGACGACCAGGGGCAGCGTCGTATGCATGACCAGGGCCCAGAAAGAAAAGGCGAAGGTGCCGATCAATTTTGTAACAGGAACCAAATTCTTCATCATTTTTTCGTACCTCCTATCCGTTCCAGCATGGCTGTAGTAAATTCTTTCATCGACTTGCAATAGGGAAAATCAGGGACCGCCATGGACAGGGTGACGGCATCAGGCCGGCTCAGGCCCAGGTCATATAAATCATCGCGCTGCGTGAACAGCTCCTGCGGCGTCCCGTCGAAGGCCTTGGTATGGTTGCCGATGACCAGGACGCGCTGACAGTATTCGGCGAAAATATCCATGTCATGGCTGATGATGAGAATGGTCATGCCCTTTTTATTGAGGTCCGTCAGCAAGGCCATGAGCTGGTCCTTGTCTTCACTGTCCTGGCCGCTCGTCGGTTCATCGAGGACGATGTATTTCGTATGCATGGCGATGGCCGAAGCGATGGCGACGCGCTGCTTTTCGCCGCGGTTCAGGTTGGGCGGATAGGCTTCAGCCAGTTCCGTCAATTCCGTCGCAGCCAAAGCTTCGTCGACGGCCTGGCGGATCTCGTCGCGGCTCATGCCCAGCTGCTGCGGCCCGTAGGCCACTTCTTCGCGGACTGTCGGCCGGAACATCTGCCGTTCCGGCCGCTGGAAAACGTAACCGATGAAATGGCTGCGCACGGAAGCATCATCGTCGTTGATGACCTTGCCGTCATGCAGTATTTCGCCGGACACGGGCTTTTCCAGTCCCATGAGCAGGCGCGTTACCGTCGTCTTGCCACAGCCGTTGCGGCCGCCGAGACCGATGAATTCACCTTCGCCGATCTGTACATTCACATGTTCCAATACGGGCACGCCATTGCCGTAGTTGAAACTGACATCTTTCATTTCCAGCATCTTTCTCTCCCCTTCTGTCTGAAGCAATAAAAAAACCTTTCGTCCCTCTACAGGGACGAAAGGTTCGATTTCTTCCGCGGTACCACCCACATTGACTCAGTAAGTCCATCTCTACATGTACGGCATACGCGATACACGTTTCTTTGATAGCGGTGGAAATACACCGTCGCACCCTACTGGTCACCGTTCAGGCCGCATCTCCCGAATCCATTCTATCCGCCGGTCCGTGCCGAACTCCCACTGCCATCGGCTCGCTGGAACTGCCACAATCGGATATACTCGTTTCGTTCATCGACAAATCCATTTAGATTTTGCTTTATTATATACTTGTAATATACCGATTGTCAAGGACCAGTCTCAGGTTAATACGACCTTATCTGCATCCCCTCTTGACAAATCGCCTATCCATGATAAACTAAGAATTAAGACAACTTTAGACGACATTTATCCAGAGTGGTGGAGGGACTGGCCCTATGAAACCCGGCAACCGATGATGACGGTGCCAATTCCTGCGGATTATTCCGAGAGATAAAGAATCAGCCAATAACCTCTTTCTCTTTCGGAAAGAGGTCTTTTTTTATGGATAATGTACGGAACAGAAAGGTCTGCATTACATAATTAGGAGGAATCTGTATGAAAAATCTCAAGAAACTCTCGCTTCTCGCCGCTTCGGCCCTGCTGGCCGTCGCTTTCCTGGCTGCCGGCTGCGGCAGTGATTCTGCTTCCAGCGGTTCGTCTTCCAAGAACACGACCGTCACCGTCGGCGCTACGCCCGTACCGCACGGCGAAATCCTCAACGAAATCAAGCCGCTCCTGGCCAAAGAAGGCGTCGACTTGAAAGTCGTCGAATTCACGGATTACGTCAAACCGAACCTGGCCCTGAACGACAAAGAACTGGACGCCAACTTCTTCCAACATTCGCCGTACCTCGATAAATTCAACAGCGAACACGGCACGAAACTGAAAGCCATCGCCAAGATCCACGTCGAACCGATGGGCATTTATTCCCATAAGATCAAGGATTTGAAAGACCTGCCGGACGGCGCGAAAGTCGCCATCCCCAATGACCCGACCAACGGCGGCCGTGCCCTCCTCATCTTGCAGAGCGCCGGCCTCATCGGCTTGAAAGACGGCGGTAACATCACGTCGACCGTACAGGACGTCGAAAAGAACGATAAACACCTCCAGTTCGTCGAACTCGAAGCCGCTCAGATTCCCCGTTCCATCGATGACGTAGACATCGCCTTGATCAATACCAATTTCGCGATGGAAGCCGGCCTCAATCCCTTGAAAGATGCCCTCTTCCTGGAACCGAAAGATTCGCCGTACGCTAATGTCCTCGTCATCCGCGAAGGTGACGAAAACCGTCCGGAAATCCAGAAACTCGTCAAAGCCCTCCAGTCTCCGGAAGTCAAGAAATTCATTGAAGACAAATACCAGGGCGCTATCCTGCCGAGCTTCTAAAAAGTTTATAAAGGAGTCGTCACAGCAAAGATTTTCTTTGACATGCAACAACCTAGGGGGAATTTACATACATGCATACGAATGAGCTTTTTGCCAAAAAAACGGTCTTTTCTTTCGAAGTCTTTCCGCCGAAACGGGACATTCCCGTCGAAACGGTCTATCCGACCCTGGATGAGCTGAGCCAGCTCCATCCTGATTTCATCAGTGTCACCTGCGGCGCCGGCGGCACGGGCGGCAACCGTACCGTCGAAGTCGCCACGTACATCAAGCAATTAGGCTGCGAAACGGCGGCCCACATGCCCTGCATCTATCTCACCGAAGAAGCCGCCCTGCAGAACCTGAAAGAATTGAAAGAAGCAGGCATCGAAAACATCCTGGCCCTGCGCGGTGACGAAGTACCAGGCCGCGAACGGGCCCATGCCTTTGAACATGCCAGCGACCTCGTAGCCTTCATCAAAGAAAAGGAACCGGACTTCAACATCATCGGCGCCTGTTATCCTGAAGGCCATACCGAAGCCAAGACCCTGGCCGCCGATATCCGCAACTTGAAGACCAAAGTCGACGCCGGTGTGAACGAACTCATTTCCCAGCTTTTCTTCGACAATACGCTGTTCTATCGCTTCCTCGAACGCTGTGAAATTGCCGGTATCAACGTCCCCATCGAAGCCGGCATCATGCCCGTCACCAACAAAGCTCAAATCGAACGCATGGTCACCATGTGCGGCGCTACACTCCCCATCAAATTCCAGCGGGCCATTGCCAAATACGGTGACACTCCCGAATCCATGCGCGATATCGGCATCGCCTACGCCATCGACCAGATTGCCGATCTCCTGGCCAACGGCGTAGACGGCATCCACGTCTACACCATGAATAACCCGTACATCGCCAAAAAAATCTCTGAAGCTGTAAAGACATTGTTGTAAAAAAAGGGGCTGTAACAAAATGAGCTTTTTTGCTCATATTGTTACAGCCTTCTTTCTTTC
>CABMPA010000206.1 GCA_902388315.1 uncultured Megasphaera sp.
GGCTCAGATAACTGAGTCCATTTTTTGATGGGGTTATTATGTTACAGCCCCTTTTGCACACAATATGGTGGGCGGTAATGGATTCGAACCATCGACCCCCTCGATGTCAACGAGATACTCTAACCAACTGAGCTAACCGCCCATATTTTGTATTTCTTTGTGCGACTCGTTTATTATAACCTACTTTCCCTTCTTTGGCAAGGGGATACGGAAAAATTATTTCAACATTTTTTTAATTTCATACGTCACCTGACGTTCATTCAATACAGTATCAAAGGGTCGCGTCATCTGGCCGCCGCAGGCGATGAAGATGAGCTGCGGGACCTGGTGAACGCCATATTCATTAATCATCTGTTTCCGGGCACCGTAGACCGGCAGGGCATACCCCTGCTGGTGGATATAAGCCAGACTATCCGCTACATCGGGTCCGACGGGAATGGTCACGAAATAGACTGCCTGGCCATACTGGCCATGGGCCTTTTCCAGAATAGCCAGCTGGCGCAGGCTGTCCCCGCTCCAGGACGCCCAGAAAAAGAGGCAGACTGGTTTCTGGTTATACAGTGCCTGCAGGCGTATCTCCCCATCAGGCGCCTGCAAGACTTCATCCGGTGCCAGCATTTCCATTTCACGGTCACTCACTTCTTCTGCCTCCCTGACGACATCCGAACTATAGGCATCTTCCTCTTTGCCAGGCCAGAAAAAAACCGTCAGTATCAAACAGATGCAGGCCAGGCCGGCCAGAATCCTCGTCTTGATAGTCATGTTCTCTCCCCTTTTCTCCTATCCATTATAACTGAAAATAGTAGCTCGTGGCTAGGGCCTCTTCTTTAGTTTGAAGTTTGTAGTTTTTAGTTTGTAGCAAATGGTAAAAATTTAAATTCATCTTCTACAAACTACAAACGCCGTACTACAAACTATATGAAAAAGGGACCGCCCACGATGGCATAAGCTTTCATGGGACAGTCCCGAATCTGGGGATAGGATCTATTGAAATTACGTGTTATGCGTGGATGTAAATGCGGACGGCCCGGTTGATGAGTTCAATCTTGCGGCCGTAGAAGGCATGGTACATGATGAAGCAGGAAACGGCAACGATAGCGGCCACGGCATAGAGCTGCGGGAAGGTGAGCAGGCCGTGGAGGCTGCCGAGAACATAAGGTCCTACGCCGATACCGAGGTCCAAAGCCACGAAGTACGTCGAAAGGGCGACGCTGATACGGTACGACGGCGTCAATTTGATGCAGACAGCCTGACCGTTGGACATGAACGTGCCATAGCCGAGGCCGACAAAGACACCGGCCAAGAGCAGCTGCCAGGAAGTACCAGTAATGCTGAGGAGGAACAAGCCGACAGCCAGGCAGATGTAGCAGGGATAAAGGACGTAATTTTCGCCTTTATGGTCGAAGATGACGCCGGTCATAGGACGAGTAATCGTAATGACGACAGCATAGACGACGAAGAAGAACGTGCCGGCCTGGACCAGGTTGATTTCACGGGCATAGGCAGCCAGGAAAGTCAGGACGCTGGAATAAGCGAAGCCCATGAAAAAGCCGATGACAGAGATGATCAGGACGCGATATTCGACGTAGTTGTCGAGGCTCATGGCTTTCATGCGGGCAGCCTGTTCCGCTGTAAGCTTGATTTCGTCGATGTGAAGGGCGATGCAGCCGATCATGCACAAGCCGACGAGAACAGCACAAAGGGTGATGATGAACGTAAAGTTAGTGACGACGATGAGGAACATGCCCAGGAAGGGACCGACAGCCGCAGCCAGGCTGGTACTCAGGCCGTAATAGTTGATGCCTTCGCCCCGCTTTTCTGCCGGGATGCAGGAAGCGACGATGGTATTGGTCGCCGTCGAGACGATGCCATAGGCCATGCCGTTGAGGAAGCGGATGCCATAGAGAATAGCGAGATTGGGGATATAAAAATATAATAACGTCGTTACAAAATAAAAGATAATCCCGCCATATAAGGATTTGCGGCGGCCGTACAATTCAATGGCTTTGCCAAACTGCAGACGTGCCAGCAGGGTGCCGACGATGAAGATGCCCGAAGCCAGTCCGGCTTCCCCCAGGGAAGCGTGCAGCTGGTCTTTGGCAACGACGGCGATGATGACCATTAATAAGTAATAAATGAGATAAACTACAAAATTGATGCCTGTGTCGAGAAGAAAATCTTTGTTCCAAAGTGATTGATTCGACATTGTATATTCACTGCTCCTTTCGTATTTGCAAGCTAGATTCTACACCTTCTCTCCCGTCTTGTATAACGCAAAAAAAAGATACCTGTCATCGTTTTTCATGATGACAGATACCTTTATCATTATTTTTTAATATGATACACACGGCGGATATAATCGACGAAAACCTGGATCATCGCATATTTCGGGTTGTCTTTCTTATAAACGAGATAACAGGGCAGGCGCATAGGCGGTTCCAGTTCACCGTAGCCCTCAGCTATCCCCATGGCCTGAAGGAACCGTTCCGGCAAGATAGCCCCGATGCGGTTCTGCTGGCAGTAGTTCATCATGGCATAAGGTGTCGAGAACCAGGCCTGTGTCTCCTGCGGCGGGCAGGCATGGGCCGTAAAATACTGATTGATGTAGCGGTTCATCTCATACTGCGGCGAATACTGGGCCAATGGCTGGGATGCCACATATTGCGGCGTCACGGAATGTTCCGGCAATTCGAGGTTCGGTCCATAATAGACGAGGTTCTCGATGCCAAAAAAAATCTTCTCATAGTCTTCCAAATGCAAGGCAGGCAGATAAAAGAGCGATACGATGTCCAGCCGGTCTTCTTTCAGCCACTGGATCATCTCCCGGACTTCCAGGTTATAGACCCGGAATGAAGCGCCGCTGTGATGCTCCTGGAAATAGGCCAGGTGCCGGTTCATGTGGACATCCCCCAGGGACAGCATGATGCCTACAGACAGAGGCTGTGTCTGCCCCATCCGGCCGGGCAGTTCGCTCAGGGCTTCTTCTAATTCGCCCAAAATATGGGCTATTTTCGTGTAGAACATCTTCCCGGCCGGTGTCAAATGACTGCCCCGGTTCGAGCGTTCGATGAGCCGGACGCCGACGAGGTCTTCCAATTTCTTCATCTGCGCACTGAAAGCCGACTGGGTAATGTTGGCAGCATTGGCAGCCGTCGTGAAATTGCCATACTTCCCATAAATGACGAAATTCCGCAGCTGCTGTATCGACGGTAAATCCATGGGGCCTCCTTATGAGTTTTAAGTTTGTAGTTTGCCGTGTACGGTTTTAAATTTAAAGCTAAACTGTACCCTTTGTCAAGGACATTTTTAAAAGTTTATACCCCTTGTTTTTAG
>CABMPA010000207.1 GCA_902388315.1 uncultured Megasphaera sp.
TGGGCTTCATCGTCTTCTGTATCGTCGCCGTCATCATCGGCGCCCTGGGCTTCATCATCATGGCCATGCCCTATCTCTTGGGCATCTTCGTCATCTACTGCATCTACAGCATCGTCAGCTCCCTGCTGCATCGCTGAGCATGTGTTGCAGCAGGCTTCGGACATCATGCATGTTCTCGTTTTTTCCATCGTTTTTCGTTCGTCGTTCGTCGTAAGGGCACTGAACATAACAAGCCATCGCGATGAACGATGAACGGTCTGCGATGAACGAACGGCACGAGTTGCGAGCTGCGAACATCATCACAAGAAAGGGTATCCCATGAAAGAAAATATCGTCATCATCGACGGCAGCAGTCTGCTCTATCGGGCCTTTTATGCCATCCCGCATCTGACCGATGCCCAGGGGCATCCGACCAATGCCGTCTATGGTTTTTTGAATATGTTATTGAAATTATACGGCGAACTGGACCCGCAGTACGTCGCCGTCGCCTTCGACAAGAGCAAGCACACCTTCCGCAATGACTTGTTCGACGGCTACAAGGCCACGCGCAAGCCGGCCCCGGACGACCTGCGGCCTCAGTTCGCCCTGATCCGCGAAGTCCTGGCCTGCCTGGGTATCTGTGTCCTCGAACAGGAAGGCTACGAAGGGGACGACATCATCGGGACCCTGGCCCGCCGCACGGCAGCCGACGGCTATGCCGTCGCCGTCGTCACCGGTGACCGCGACGCCCTGCAGCTGGTCACGGACGATGTGACGGTCTATCTGACCAAGAAGGGGATCACCAACATGCTGGCCGTCACGCCGGCCGTCATGGAAGCCGAATACGGCTATACGCCGGCCCAGGTCATCGACATGAAAGCTCTCATGGGCGATACGGCCGACAACATCCCCGGTGTCCCCGGCGTCGGCGAAAAGACGGCGCTCAAGCTTATCAGCCAGTTCGGCAGCGTCCACGGCGTCTACGAACACCTGGACGAAGTGAAGGGCAAGAAATTGCAGGAAAAACTGGCTGATAACAGGGACAAGGCCGTCCTGTCCAAAGACCTGGCCACCATCCGCTGCGATGTGCCCCTCGATTACACCATGGACATGTTCCAGCCCCAGCCGCGCCAGGAAGACGTGACCCAGCTCTTCCGCAGCCTGGGCTTCCGCAACCTGCTGGAACGCTTTGCTGCCTTCGACCGCTTCTCCCATCTGGCAGACGCTGCGGCACCGGCAGCGGCCGTCGAGGTCATGGATGCGCCAGGCGCAGAAAGCCTGAAAGGGAAGACCGTCGCCGTCGCTGCCCGCTATGACGGCAGCCAGCCCATCCCGGCTGTGACGGCCCTGGCCATGGCCGTCGATGACGGCGCTTTTGTCGTCGCCGAAAGCGATTACGATGCCTATCTGGCTGTCCTGCCCCAGGCGGCTGCCGTCGTCACCGATGACGGCAAGAATTTGACCAAGGCCGTGTCCCGCGTCGCTTCGGGCCGCCTGCCTTTGAAGGACATCGTCCTGGCAGCGTATCTCCTCGACCCGACGCGGACGTCCTATGGCTTGACCTATATTTCGGAAACCTTCGACGTCAGTCTCCAGGAAGGAACGGAAGATGAGGCGCAGAAGCTGGCCTGCGATGCCGCCTTTGCCCTCCAGGTATGGCCCAAAGCGGCAGCTGAACTGGACAAAGCGTCCCTGGCCGAGCTGTACGATACCATTGAAGAACCGCTCATCCATACCCTGGCCGTCATGGAAATGAACGGCTTTACCGTCGATACGGACCGCCTTATGGCCATGAAGAGTGAATTGTCCCGCCAGGCCGATGCCCTGGAAGAAGCCATTTATGACGATGCCGGCGAAACGTTCAACATCAATTCGCCGAAACAGCTCGGCGTCATCCTTTTCGAGAAATTACAGCTGCCCGTCATCAAGAAGACCAAGACCGGCTATTCGACGGACAGCTCCGTCCTGGAAGCCTTGAGCGACAAGCATCCCATGATCAATAAAATCCTGCAATTCCGGGCCTTGAAGAAGCTTATTTCGACTTATCTCGACGGACTGGAACCGCTCATCGTGCCGGAAACGGGCCGTATCTATACCCATTTCAACCAGATGGTCACCTCGACGGGCCGCCTGAGCA
Organism: uncultured Megasphaera sp.; assembly: GCA_902388315.1. Classification (GTDB taxonomy): domain Bacteria; phylum Bacillota; class Negativicutes; order Veillonellales; family Megasphaeraceae; genus Megasphaera. The sequence continues at coordinate 2,117 of CABMPA010000207.1, forward strand.
GCTCCGACCCGAATTTGCAGAACATCCCCATCCGGACCGAACAGGGCCGCAAGATCCGCTCTCTCTTCGTGCCCGGCGACGGTTATGATTACATCGTCTCCGGCGACTATTCGCAGATTGAATTGCGCCTCCTGGCCCATCTGTCCCAGGATCCGACCATGATCGACGGCTTCCAGAAAGGGCAGGATATCCACCGCCGGACGGCGTCGGAAGTCTTCGGCATCCCCCTGGACGAAGTCACGCCGGAAGAACGGTCCCATGCCAAGGCCGTCAACTTCGGCATCATCTATGGCATCAGCGATTTCGGCCTGGCCCGGAACATTTCCATTTCCCGCCAGAAGGCCAAGGAATACATCGACTCTTATTTCGCCCGCTACAGCACGGTTCACGACTATATGAACGGCCTCATCGCCTCGGCGAAGGAATCGGGCATGGCTGTCACCATGTTCGGCCGCCGCCGGGCCCTGCCGGAAATCAACAGCAAGAACTTCACGCGCCGGTCCTTTGCCGAACGGACGGCCATGAATACGCCCATCCAGGGCAGCGCTGCCGACATCATCAAGCTGGCCATGAACGCCGTCCAGGATGAACTGGAAAAACGCCATTTGAAGAGCCGGCTCCTGGTCCAGGTCCACGACGAACTGGTCCTGGAAGTCCCGGCCGGAGAAAAGGACGAAGTGGAACAGCTCCTCAAGGATACGATGGAACACATCGTCGAGTTGTCCGTGCCCCTCGTCGTCGACATCCACAGCGGGATTAACTGGGAAGAAGCGAAGTAGGTGAGACTATGCCGGAATTACCGGAAGTAGAAACGATACGGTCCTTCCTCGACGAGCAGGTCCGGGGAAAGGCTATTACGGCCATCGACCTGGACCTGCCCAGACTCATCAAGAATACGACGGCAGCGCGTTTCCAGGCGGCCTTGACCGGCCAGACTCTGGAAGGCGTGAGCCGCCGCGGGAAATACCTTTTCGTCCATTGCAGCGGCCCCTGGTCCTTTTTGGCCCACCTGCGCATGACCGGCAGCCTGCTCTACGAAGAAAGACCCGGCCAGTATGCCGGCCGGGCCATCCATATTGTCTTTACTCTCAATAAAGGGCGGCTCCTCTACCGCGACATCCGCACCCTGGGCTGTCTGTGGCTCGTGCCGTCAGATGGCCCGACCGGCGTCAAAGGCTATGACAGTCTGGGACCTGACGCCATCAGCCCGGAC
>CABMPA010000208.1 GCA_902388315.1 uncultured Megasphaera sp.
GGGACTTCGGCCTGGGCTTCGACGACTTTGGCCTGCATTTCCTGGGTATAGGCCTGCATTTCCTGCTCTTTGGCGACAGCCATGGCCCGCCGTTCTTCGGCCTTGGCCTGGGCGATCTGCTTGTCCGCTTCGGCCTGGTCGGTCTGGAGACGGGCGCCGATATTGCGGCCTACGTCGACGTCGGCAATGTCGATGGACAAGATTTCAAAGGCCGTCCCGGCGTCGAGGCCCTTGCTGAGGACGGTCTTACTGATTTCGTCGGGATTTTCCAATACCTGCGAATGGTCCCGTGCCGAACCGACGCTGGTGACGATGCCTTCGCCGACGCGGGCGATGACCGTCGCTTCACCGGCGCCGCCGACGAGGCGGTCGATGTTGGCGCGGACCGTGACCCGGGCCCGGACCTTCAGCTCGATGCCGTTCTGGGCGACAGCCGAAATGAACGGCGTTTCGATGACTTTCGGATTGACGCTCATCTGGACGGCTTCCAGGACATCGCGGCCGGCCAGGTCGATGGCACAGGCCCGTTCAAAAGTCAGGGACATCGTCGCCCGGTGAGCCGCGATGAGGGCATCGACGACGCGGTCGACATCGCCACCGGCCAGGTAATGGGCTTCCAGCTGGTTGACGTTGACGTCGAGGCCGGCCTTGTTGGCCTTGACCAGGGGCAGGATGATCTTCGACGGGATGACCCGGCGCAGGCGCATGCCGATGAGGTTGACGATGCCGACGGATACGCCGGCAGCCATGGCCGAAATCCACAAACCGATGGGCACGAAGTGCAGGAACAGGGATACGATGACGACAGCCGCTACGATGATGATGATAGGCACTGCCAAAAAGGATACGATGGACATAAGATACCTCCTTCTCAGGGTTTGGGATGGCGTTCCGGTTCCGGTTCGACGACGACACGGCTGCCTTCGACCTTGACGACGCGGACGATGACGTCGCGGCCGATAAAAGTGCCGTTAGCCGTGGCATCGACCCGCTCTTTGCCGATGCGGATCGTCCCGGACGGACGCAGAATGGTAATGGTCTTGCCCCGTTCATAGAGATATTTGCTGTAATCGGCCTGGGCCGTATATCCCTTTTCTTTCGTCGAACGGTTCTTGAGGGTCAGTTTTTCAAAGAGCCGGCTCTTGGGAAGATGCTTGCCGACAATATAAAACAATATAATGGCCAGGACCGTCCCGCCGGCCAGGATGTAGACGGCCTCATACGTGGCGCCCAGCATGAAGAACAGGCTGCCGAACAAGAGGACCACGCCGGCCAGGCCGAAGATACCGACACCAGGCGACGCCAGCTCCAGGCCGATGCAGAGCAGGCTCACGAGAAAAGCGGCGACGATCTTGAGGCCGTCTGCCAGGGACTCGTTGCCCGACAGGAGCAGCAGGCCGCCGAAGACGAAGGCCGTGGCGATACCGGCACCGATACCGGCCATCTTGATTTCCGCCAGCAGGGCAGCGATGATCAGGGCGACGAAGATCGTGCGGACATAGGGGTTCTGCAAGATACCGATGGCATCGTCGCGCCAGTCCTTGTCGACATAGGTCAGCTGGGCATCGCCCAGGCTGTACAGGGACAGGGCTTCGGACAGCGTATCGGCCGAGCCGTCAGACACGTTGAGTTCCTTGGCCTGTCCGTCAGATAAAGCCAGTATCTTCCCCGGTTCGGCATAATCGGGATACCCCTGGGACTTGTCGACCATGGCTTCGGCGACGCCGGGGTTATGGCCATTCTGAGCCGCCGTCGCGCTGAACTCGGCTTTCAGGGCGGCGATGTTCTTCTCCGTGTTGGGGATGGGTTCGGCAGCGCCGATACTGCTGCCCGGCGCCATGATGATGTGGCGGCACGACAGGGCGATGAGGGCCCCGGCCGACCAGGCCCGCGACGTGACATAGGCAATGGTCGGCACGTCAGACGCCATGAGCATGTCGCGGATCTTCAAGGCGCTGTCGACGCGGCCGCCCAAGGTATTGATGGTAATGACGACAGCCGTATCGCCTTCATCAGCCGCCTGGCGCAGGCCGCGCTGGATGAAGGCGGCCTGGCTGCCGTCGATGTCACCGGAAATCGGCAGGACGCGGACGGAATCGGCCTGCACGACAGCAGCCGGTGCGGCAGCTGCCAGGAAAAAGAATAAGACAACAGCTGTTATCATGCGTAATAGAAAGGTCATTCCCTCACCTGCTTTCATTCACTTTTTTTCGGCGCCTCGATACATTGAAAATAACCGGCCCGCTGGAGTTTTTCCAATTCTTCCGGCGAAATGTTGCGGGCAGCCTGTTTTTCCAGTTCTTCAATCGGCTTGTCTTCAATCATATGGATCTTGTCGATGACGGCATCATAGACGGCAGGCGTCTTGTTCTCTTTGATCCAGTCCAGCATGTGGTCGAGCCACTTGCGGCAGGACCAGGAATCTTCGCCATGATTATGGCCGCGGAGTATCTGGATCTGGGCCTGTTCGGGAATCTTGGCCAGGAACCAGTTCCACCGTTCCCGGGCAATGAGATAATGATAAAGTTCATCGACATCGCGCAGATGCTGTTCCTGAAGTTCCAGCGTATAGCGCGACCAAAATAAACTGAGTGTCATAATGACTACCTCCAAGCAACTCTATATAACTAGTTTATCTTAAAATATTCTACACAGAACTATCAAACTCCTGCTGGTAAAAAATAAAATCTTTGTATATGTGAAAAAAGGCGCTGTCCTATGAAGACAGCGCCTTTTTTAGCAGTCAGCGGCTAGCTGTTAGCTGTTAGCGGATGGTTTTAAATTTTTAGCCATCCACCAAAAACTACAAATGCTGAGAAATCAACCTCTCAGACCGCCTTTGGCGGCCAGCTCTCCTATGAGGAGAGCCTTTCGTCAAACATCATACATCAAACATCAAACTATTTTCACGAATCAAATGCCGCTTCCATGGCAGCTGTTTTTTCCTGGACTTCTTCGGCTGCTTCTTCTCCGAGATAGGCTTCGGCCATGTTGGCGATGTCGTCTTCATGGACGCCCAGGTCGGCGATGCGCAGGTCGAGGTGCAGGGCCTTGGCCAGGTAGCAGAGGCGGGCAGCGCAATCTTCCGACGTGAAGCCGCCCATGGTACGGGCCAGCTTGCCATAGAGGAAGGGATCCTTCCCGGCCTTGACATCAAGGACGACGGGCACGATGGCCGCCAGGAGGACTTCATCCGCTGCAAAGGACGTCTTGGCGACAGCCTGGGCCAGCCCTTTAGAAACCTGGCTGCCCGTTTCGGCACTGACCATGCTGCCGATAACGCCGGCCAGGACGACTTTTTCCCAAGCCCCTTTGTCTG
>CABMPA010000209.1 GCA_902388315.1 uncultured Megasphaera sp.
GAAAGAAAGAAGGCTGTAACAATATGAGCAAAAAAGCTCATTTTGTTACAGCCCCTTTCGTAGGGGCGCCCACGTGGGGCGCCCGCCTGAATCGCGTCGCTGCACTGGCTCAGGGTGGAAAGGTTCTTTCTCATTCGACATTGCTTTGCGGGTTGACGAATGTCCGCGATAGGTATATAGTTAAATATAATTTCAAAAATCAGAAGTCTCATCAAAAAGGACTCACAGGAGGGATACATATGCTTCGTGTATTAGTCAATGGTGCCGATGGCCGCATGGGCAGCCAGGTCGTCAAAGCTGTCTTTGAAGACCCGGAACTGGAAGTTGCCGGCGGTATCAGCATCACTCATGTCGGTGAAGATGTCGGTGATATCGCCGGTGTCGGCCACTTAGGCCTGGCCATCCGCGATGACCTGGGCGCCGCCCTGGACGACATCAAACCGGATGTCGTCGTCGATTTCACGACGCCGAAAGTCATCTTCAACAATGCCAAGACCTGCATCGAACACGGCGTCAACATGGTCGTCGGTACGACGGGCCTGACGGCTCAGCAGCGCGATGAACTCAACGCACTGGCTCTGGAAAAGAAGACGAGCATCTTCATTGCGCCGAACTTTTCCATCGGTGCCGTCCTGATGATGAAGCTCTCGACAGAAGTCGCTCCGTATCTGCCGGATGTCGAAATCATCGAACTCCATCACAATAATAAACTGGATGCGCCGTCCGGTACGGCCATCATGACCGCTGATAAGATCGATGCCGCCCGCAAGGCCGCTGGTGCTAAACCGGCTCCGGACAAGACCCATGAAAGCCTCGACGGCGCCCGCGGTGCCTCTGTCGCCGGGATTCCTATCCACAGCGTCCGCCTGCCGGGTTACGTCGCTCATCAGCAGGTCTTATTTGGGGGATACGGCGAACTGCTGACGATCCGCCACGACTCGATGGACCGCAAGTCCTTCATGCCTGGCGTCGTCTTAGCCGTCAAAAAAGTAAGCTCCCGTCCGGGCTTGACCTTTGGACTGGAAAACTATTTATAAGAAAACCATTAGGGGAGGAAGTTTGTTATGACAAAAGAACCGGTAGTAGCGATTTTAGGGGCCACAGGTGCCGTAGGCCAGGAATTTATCCGCTTGATTGAAGAACGCAAATTCCCGTACAGCAAGTTGAAGTTATTAGCATCGTACCGTTCGGCTGGCAAAAAATTGACTGTCAACGGCCAGGAATATACGGTTGAAGAAGCCAAACCGGAATCTTTCGACGGTGTTGATATCGGCTTGTTCGCCGGCGGTTCGATCAGCAAGGAATTGGGACCCGAAGCTGCTAAACGGGGCTGCGTCGTCATCGACAACTCCAGCACTTTCCGTATGGACCCGGATGTACCGCTCGTCGTACCGGAAGTCAACCCTGAAGATATTGCCTGGCACAAGGGCATCATTGCCAACCCGAACTGCTCGACGATTATCATGCTCATGGCCCTCAAGCCGATTCACGACTTGTCGCCGATTAAACGCATCATCGTCAGCACCTATCAGGCTGTGTCCGGTGCCGGTAAAGAAGGCATCGACGAACTGCGCGATGAAACGGAAGCTTACCTCAAAGGCGAAGAAATGCAGCCGAAGATCCTGCCCAGCAAGAGCCTTCCCAAACATTATCCCATCGCCTTCAACCTCATCCCGCAGATCGATAAATTCGTAGAAAAAGATTACACCAAAGAAGAAATGAAGATGGTCAACGAAACGCACAAGATGCTCCACGACGACTCCATTGCCATTACGGCTACGACCGTCCGCGTCCCTGTCTTCCGCAGCCATGCTGAATCGGTTTATGTCGAAACGGCTGATGAACTGACGGTTGATGCTGTCCGCAAAGCTATCGACGCCTTCCCAGGTGCCCAGGTCCAGGACAACCCGGCTGAAATGGAATATCCCATGCCCTTGTTCACGTCGGAAAAATATGACTGCTACGTCGGCCGTATCCGCAAAGATCTCTACAACCCGAAGGCCATCAACCTCTGGGTATCGGGCGACCAGATCCGCAAAGGGGCTGCCCTCAATGCCCTGCAGATTGCTGAATACATGCTGGCTCACGACATGATCCACTAAGTACGAAGGATGGGAGATGAACCTTTTATGTTAACTTTTCCAAACGTTATTGTTGCCATGGTCACGCCGTTCCACCAGGACGGTTCCGTCAATTACGAAGCGGCTGTTGAACTGGCTGAGAAATATGCTGATGAAGGCTCGGCTATCCTCGTCGGGGCTACGACTGGCGAAGGGGCTGTCATGACGGAAGATGAAAAGCTTAAACTTTTCAAAGTCACGGCCGATGCCCTGAAAGACAAGACCCTGGTCATGGGCAATGTCGGCACCAACAATACGGCTCAGACTATCGAAATGGCTAAGAAAGCCAAGGATACGGGTGTCGACGTCCTGCTGTGCATCGTCCCGTATTACAATAAACCGAACCAGGAAGGCTGTTACGCCCACTTTGCAGCCATTGCCAAGTCGACGGACATGCCTATCTTCATTTACAACGTACCGGGCCGTACAGGCGGAAAAATCGAGCCGCAGACGGTCTGCAAGCTGGCTCATGACTTCCCGAACATCATCGGCCTAAAAGATGCCAGCGGTGACCTCGACTATGCCGGTTACGTCGCAGCCAATGCACCGGAAGGGTTCCACCTCTACAGCGGTGATGATAACCTGACTTTGCCTATCGTCGCTGTCGGCGGTGAAGGCGTCATTTCCGTAGCGGCCCATGTCATCGGCAAGGAAATGAACGAAATGATCCAGGCCCATAAAGACGGCGACGTCAAGAAAGCCGCAGCCCTCCATCAGAAGTACCTGCCCTTCATGAAAGGCTGTTTCTGCACGGTCAGCCCGGTCCCGGTCAAGACCATGCTCAACATGCTCGGTTTCCCGGCCGGTCCTTTCCGCCTGCCCCTGGTAGACGCCACCCCGGAAATCAAGGCCAAGTGTGAACAATACCTGAAAGACATCGGCAGATTATAAATAATGCCTGACTAGCGGGGCCGTCCTGAACCAGGCGGCCTGCCGGTTGTCCTTGTAGTTTGTAGTACAGAGTTTGTAGTTTGTAGTAGTTGGCGCTGAATTTTCACCCATCACTACAAACTGCAAACTATAAACTTGGTTTTATTTAAAAAAAAGTATTGACATATTTCTGATTTCTTGTTATTATATATGAGTCGTCAGGAACGACAAGACATGACTCGGTAGCTCAGCTGGATAGAGTGACTGACTACGAATCAGTAGGTCTAGGGTTCGAATCCCTACCGGGTCACCA
>CABMPA010000210.1 GCA_902388315.1 uncultured Megasphaera sp.
TGCTCGGAAAAGAATCCGGACCAGACGGAAATCTACCTGGTCGAAGGGGATTCGGCAGGCGGCAGTGCCAAGCAGGGCCGTGACCGCCGTTTCCAGGCCATCCTGCCCTTGCGCGGCAAGATCATCAATGTTGAAAAAGCCCGCCTCGACAAGATCCTGGCCAATGACGAAATCCGTTCCATGATCACTGCTTTTGGTACGGGTATCGGCCAGGAATTCGATTTGAGCAAACGCCGGTATGATAAAATCATCATCATGACCGATGCCGACGTCGACGGCGCCCATATCCGGACGCTGCTCCTGACCTTCTTCTATCGTTTCATGAAGCCCCTCATCACGGACGGCCACGTTTATATTGCCCAGCCGCCGCTCTATCAGGTACGCAAGGGCAAACAGGTCTGGTATTTCTATACGGATGAATCGATGCAGGCCAAACTCGATGAATTGGGCCGCGACAACAACAGTGTCGTCGTCCAGCGTTATAAAGGCCTGGGCGAAATGAACCCGGAACAGCTGTGGGAAACGACGATGGACCCGGAACACCGGACTATGCTCAAAGTCGAACTGGAAGACGCTGCGGAAGCGGACCGCATTTTCTCGGTCCTCATGGGCGATAAAGTTGAACCGCGCCGTAAGTTCATCGAAGAAAATGCCAAGAAGGTCCGCAACCTGGATTTGTAAGAGGAGATATTATGCCGAAACTTTCCCGAAAAATAGAATTGTTTACGGAATCGGTCATCGCCCGGATGGCGCGCATTGCCGAAGCCTGCGGCGCCATCAACCTGGCTGAAGGGTTCCCGGACTTTCCGCCGCCCCGGGCGATGTGCGACCGCCTCAGCCAGGTCGCACAGGAAGGGCCTCATCAGTACAGCATGGACCCTGGTGCAGCTAATCTGCGCCAGGCCATGGCCGACTGCCGCCGGCAGTTCACCGGCCAGACTATCGATCCGGACAGAGAAGTCACCGTCACCTGCGGCGGGACAGAAGCGCTCATGGCTGCCATGATGACCGTCGTCGATCCTGGCGATAAAATCATTATCTTTTCGCCGTTTTATGAGGCATACAGTACCGATGCCCTGCTTTGCGGTGCCGAACCGATTTATGTCTCCCTGCGGGAACCGGATTATACCTTTGATGCCGATGAATTGGAAGCGGCTTTTAAGCAGCATCCGAAAGCAATTTTCCTTTGTAATCCGTCCAATCCGTGCGGCAAGGTCTTCTCACGGGAAGAGATGATGACCATTGCCAGCCTGGTGGCAAAGTACGATACCTTTGTCGTCGTCGATGAGGTCTATGAACACATCATCTATGAACCGACGCAGTATACGTATTTTTCCACCCTGCCCGGTATGTATGAACGGACGCTCTGTTGTGGATCCTTGTCCAAGACTTATTCCATTACGGGCTGGCGCTTAGGCTATATTTTTGCTCCGCCGGCCATTACCGAAGCTATCAAGAAACTGCACGTCTATCTGACCATCAGTGCCCCCAGCCCGTTGCAGGAAGCCGCTATCACAGGCCTTCGTTTCGGTCCGGAATATTATCAGGGCCTGCGTGCCATGTATACGCGCAAGCGGGACTTTGTCATGAAGCGCCTCGATGAAATCGGTATCGGTCATAATGTGCCGCAAGGGGCCTTCTATATGCTTGTCGATATCGACGGCTATGGTTATGATGACGACGAAGCGTTCTGCCGGGACCTGGCAGAAAAAGTCGGCGTCGCCTTAGTACCTGCTTCGACGTTCTTCATCGAACCGGTCCATCACCTGGCGCGGCTGCAATTCGCCGTCCGCGATGAAACCCTGGCATTGGCCATGGAACGGCTCGAAAATATTTCTATCTTGAAAAAATGATCTGCTTTACCATGTGTATGGGGAGGGATTTGGGATGAAAAAATGGCAAATACTCTTGACCAGCCTTTGTTTCACTGTAACGGGCATGACGGCCCTGGCTGCGGATATACCGGCAGCTGACGGTGCTGAAAAAACGGCAGCCATCGTCCTGACAGACCCGACGGTCAACGTCAGGAATCTGAATGACTTTTACATTCTGAAAGGAAGTACATACGATAAGGTTACCGGCCTTTTGCAGAATCTGCCGTCCCAGACGACGGGCCTCGTTGGCAGCTATTATTTCCGCGTCGATAAGAACCTCGTCGGCGATTACTTCTACCATGTCAAGGCCTATGATACGGCGTCCCACGTCCTTCTGGGCAATTATTTCGTCGCCAAGGATGAAAGCTGTGCCTGGAAACTGCAGGCCGGTGACGATGCGGCGCTTATTTACGGCAATACGGAAAAGCTCATGGATAAAGTTGAAGTCGTCATCTATCCGAAAAAAATCCCTCTGGGCAGTTACGGCATCATCCGCGTCCACGTACCGGGCATGATTCCTTATGATGTCAAAGCGACGAGTTTAAATAACAAAGTCGCCGATATTACGGAAAAAATGAATATACATCCGCTGCAAGCCGGCAAGACGGACCTGGTCATCGATGTCAAGATCGGGGATACTGTACGGACTGTCACCAAGACGATTACTATTGTCGACGAAGCGGATTCTCGTAGGGAGGGCTCGTCCCATAGCGGCCCTGGTGTCGGCGTCGGCATCGGCATTGGCTGGGGCGGCGGCTGGCACCACCACGGTGGCATTGGAATCGGCGTCGGCCCGTGGTGGTAATCAGGTAAAAGGAGAGTGTATCTATTGTGGAGTTTTCCCTAGGGAAACAATTTCTCGTCATCATTTTGCTGATTTTTGGTAACGGCATCTTTTCGTTGTTGGAAATGGCTATCGTCAGCTGCCATCAGTCGCGGCTGGAAACCCTGGCCGATGAAGGCAGCAAATCGGCAGCCATTGTCCTGAGATTGCGTGAAAATCCGAATAAGATGTTTTCCATGGTCCAGTTCGGCATCACCTTGGTCAGCCTGCTCACCGGGGTCTACGGGGGCACGGAAATGGCCGGCCCCTTGTCAAAATATGTCGCCAAGATACCGGGATTGGAGCCCTATGCCTACACCATCAGTTTGACGGGCATTGTCGCTTTCATCACTTATTTGACGATTATCCTCGGCGAAATCGTGCCCAAGCGCATCGCCATCGACAAGCCGGAAAAAATCGCCTGTCTCCTGGCCCGGCCGATGCTCTATTTTTCCGTTCTTTGTACTCCCGTCGTATGGGTTTTATCCTGGTCGACGGCAGTCGTCACGAAAATCATGGGCGTCAATAAGCCGGAAGTCCTGCCCGTTACGGAAGATGAAATCAAGCTGCTCCTGGAACAGGGCGTCGAACTGGG
>CABMPA010000211.1 GCA_902388315.1 uncultured Megasphaera sp.
TTGCCTGCGACGAAGAAGGCTGCGCCGCAGTTCATGAGAACGGCATTGCGTTTCGTCCCCTGGATTTTTCCGGACAGGACATCGCGGGTAATCCGGGCGTTGACTTCGGGCGTGCCGCCGACGAGGTCTTCTTTTTTCCCCGGCACGAGGCCGAAATCTTCCGGTTTGATGACCGACGTCCGGTAATAGCCGTCGCGGAGTTCGCAAATCGTCGTCGGGCCGTTCGGCGAAATTTCGTCGAGTTTTTCCTGGCCATAAGCGACGAGGCCCCGTTTGACACCGAGGGATGCCAATACCTTGGCCAGCGGTTCGACGAGATAGCCGTCATAGACGCCGAGGAGGAACATTTCCGGCTTGGCCGGGTTGGTCAGGGGTCCGAGAATATTGAAGACGGTCCGGAAGCCCAGTTCTTTGCGGATAGGGCCGACGTATTTCATAGCGGCATGGTATTTCTGGGCAAAGAGGAAGCAGAAATTCGTTTCTTCGAGCATCTTCAGCGCCAGCTGCGGGTCCTGCTGGATATTGATGCCCAGCGCTTCCAGGCAGTCGGCCGTACCGCACAGGGAAGAAGCAGCCCGGTTGCCGTGTTTAGCGACTTTGACGCCGCCGGCTGCCAGGACCATGGCCGATGTCGTGGAAATATTGAAAGAGTGGGCGCCGTCGCCGCCGGTGCCGACGATTTCCAGGACATCCATGCCCGGATGGGGAACGGGCGTCGCCAGGGAACGCATAGCTTCGGCACAGCCGGAAATTTCATCGATCGTTTCGGCTTTCGTACTCTTTGTCGAAAGAGCGGCCAGGAATGCGGCGTTCTGGGTCGGCGTCGTTTCACCTTTCATAATTTCCATCATGACTTGATGGGCTTCGTCATAGGTCAAATCGCCTTTATTGACAATCTTGATAATCGCTTCTTTAATCATTGCAGGTACCTCCCTACTAAAGTTCATCTATACAGCACTTATAATTTAAGGAAATTTTCTACCATCATCGGCCCCTGGGGCGTCAGAATCGATTCGGGATGGAATTGCAGGCCGTAGACGGGATACTGCTTATGGCCGACAACCATGATTTCGCCATCATCAGTATGGGCCAGGACTTCCAGTTCTTCCGGCAAGGTATCCGGGTCAAGGGCCAGGGAATGATAGCGGCCGACATCGACCTGTTCCGGCAAGCCCCTGAACAACGGGCTATCTGTCTTCAGCGTAGCTACAGACTGTTTGCCGTGCATGAGCTGCTTGGCATAAGTAATGGTACCGCCATAGACTTCGCAGATGGCCTGATGGCCCAGGCAGACGCCCAGGATGGGAACTTTGCCAGCGAAATAGCTGATAGCCTGTTCGCAGACACCGGCATCGGCCGGACGGCCCGGACCGGGTGAAATAATGAGGTGATCCGGCTGCATGGCTTCGATGTCTTCGATCGTCTTTTCATCATTGCGGATAACTTTGATATCCGGGTCGAATTGACCGAGGAGCTGGTAGAGATTATAAGAAAAACTGTCGTAATTATCAATGAGAACTATCATTTGTCAATCCCTCCATTAGCCTGCTGTAATGCAATGACGACGGCCTTGGCCTTGTTCAGACATTCCTGATGTTCCTGTTCGGGGATGCTGTCGGCGACGATGCCTGCACCGGAGCAGGCGTAGACGTGATTCCCTTTCTTATAGGCCAGGCGGATGCCGATGCAGCAGTCCATATTGCCGGTAAAGTCGATATAGCCGATGGCGCCGCCGTAGACACCGCGTTTATGGCCTTCCAGTTCGTCGATGATTTCACAGGCCCGGATCTTCGGCGCCCCCGACAGGGTACCGGCCGGCAGGACCGACGCAATGGCATCGACAGCGGTCTTATCCTTGCGTATCGTACTGTGTACAGTCGATCCGATGTGCATGATATGGGAAAAACGCAGGACGTCGAGATAGCGTTCGACGTGGACGCTGCCGAATTCACTGATACGGCCCAGGTCATTGCGGCCCAGGTCGACGAGCATGTTGTGTTCGGCCAGTTCCTTGGTATTGTGCAGGAGTTCGTCTTCCAGTGCCTGGTCTTCTTCAGGCGTCTTGCCCCGCGGCCGCGAGCCGGCCAGCGGGAAAGTGAAGAGATTGCCATCTTCCAGGCGGGTCAGCGTTTCCGGCGAGGAGCCGGCGAGCTCGATGTCATCGCCAGAAAAGAAGAACATATACGGCGACGGGTTGAGCGTCCGCAGGACACGGTACGTATCGAGGAGGCTCCCTTCGGCTTCGGCACTCAGGCGATTGGCCAGGACGACCTGGAAAATATCGCCTTCACGGATATAGGCTTTTCCCTTTTCGACCATCTGGCAATATTCTTCTTCATTGAACAAGGGCTTGAACTCGCTTTTAAGCTGCAAGGGAATGTCCGGTGCCTTCTTACCTTCGCGGATCAGGGCTTCCATGCGCTCCATTTCCAGGAGGGCCCGATTGTAATTTTCCTCTGCCGAGTCGAGGCGGACGTTGACGATGAGGTAAATCTGCTGTTTCAGGTTATCGAAGACGATGACTTTGTCGAAAAGCATGAGGTCGAAGTCGTTGAAACCATCATCATCGACGGCGTTGAGTTTCAAAGACGGTTCCGCGTACTTGATGAAGTCGTAAGCAAAATATCCGACCAGACCGCCCGTAAAGGGAGGCAGGTCCGAAAGGCGCGGAGCCTTATTATCTGCCAAAATCTGGGAAATGAGTTGTTCCGGATGGTCCGTATGAATCTGGACTTCGGCGCCGGTCTTGATGTGGACCGTACCGTCCTTGCAGTATAGCCCCATCTGAGGGTCATAGCCGATAAAGGTGTAGCGGCCCCAGCGCTGGGAATCTTCCATGCTTTCCAGCAAATAGCAATGGGAGCTGATGTTCTTGACGATGCGCAATACTTCAAGGGGGGTGCGGACGTCGGCATACATGCTGCGGCAGATGGGCACGACTTTATATTCCCCTTGATATGCTTTTACCTGTTCCAGACTGAGCGTTTCCATATGAGCCTCCTAAAAAAAAGAATCCGTCCACGACAATGTTACTTGTCAAGGACGGATTAAGTTCCGCGGTGCCACCTTGTTTTAGGGCTTGAACCCTACTCTCGACGGAATACCAACATATTCCCGGCAACTGACGTATGCCAACACGTCGCAGAATACTCAGCCTTACGGCCTTTGACTGCGCCCTCAGCGGTCCATTTAACGAGCTGCGTCGGCCGGCTCTCAGCTCCCCGGCTCTCTGTACGTGCACGTCATCGTTTTTACTTCCGCCTCAAAGGTTTCATGGACGATGTTC
>CABMPA010000212.1 GCA_902388315.1 uncultured Megasphaera sp.
GAAAGGCAGGGAACATCATGAAGGAGTGGAAGAAATGGCTGACTGCCGGTATCTGCTGTCTTTGCTCAGGGACGGCTGGAGCTGTCGATGTACAGGTCCGGGATGTGCCGACGCGGACGGTATTGGAAGGACTGGCCCGCTCAGGGAATGTCAATCTTGTCGTCGATGACAGCGTGCAGGGCTCGTTGACCTTGAACCTCCATGACGTCCCTTTGGAAGAAGCCTTGCAGGCCATTGCTGACAGCCAGGGCTTGTATTATGAAAAATCTGGCCCTATCCGTACGATAAGTGGGGCGAAATCGGGGAAAGGCGTCAAGACTTTCCATACCTGGTCGCTGCGCTATGCCGACCCGGCTGTTTTGAAAGAAGCCGTTCAGGCCGCCGTACCGGAAGCCGATGTGCGCTGTCATGGCGATACGAACACCCTCGTCGTCGGCGGGACCCATCAAGTGCAGGCCGCTGTCCAGTCCCTGGTGAAGCGCCTCGATGTGCCGGCGCGGCAAGTCGATGTTTCCGTAGAGGTCGCCTCCGTCGATGACAGCTTGCTGAAACAGACCGGCATCGAGTGGAACTGGTCGACGGTGGAAGGTGGGGCGGACCACGATGTCTTTTCACTGGCCGGGACGATTCACGCCCTCGAAGAAAAGGGGCGGGCCCATATTCTGGCTTCGCCGCACATGGTTGCTACCAATGGCCGGGAAGCACACATCCTCATCGGCGATAAAGTCCCTGTCCAGACAGAGCATCTGTCCGGCAAGGAAACGGCGGTGAGTACGACGTACGAAGAGGCGGGTATAAAATTGACCTATACGCCGCAGATCCATCCCGATGATTCGGTGACGGCCCAGCTGGTGGCAGAAGTGAGTACGCCTGTGTTTGTGCCGGAAATGAAGGCCTACCGCATTGCGACGCGTCAGGCCCGGACGGTCGTGCGTCTGCGCGATGGCGAGCCTTTGGTCATCGGTGGTCTGATTCGCCGGGAAGAGGTCGAGCATTTCCGCAAAGTGCCGATTCTGGCGTCATTACCGGTGTTGGGGAAATTATTTCGCTATCACTATAAGTCGCATAAAAACACAGAGATTGTGTTGATTCTTAGGTCGCACGTTTTACCTAATTCGTAGTACGTTTTACGTGATTTTCTTTCGATTTTTTCGTCAGATTTTGCTTGACTTTATTTTATTTTCCTGTATAATCATGGTCAACAACAGATTTCCTGATAACAGTTGTGATGGAAAAAAGTAGTGTCTTTGAGCTTTTCAGAGAGTCTCCGGCCGGTGTGAGGGGACAGGGGAGAGGGCATGAAGTTCATTCCTGAACTGTACGGCTGAACGTGAGTAGGCTGTACCGGGACGGCTGCCGTTATACGGCCATGAGTTGATCGATTCGAGATAATTAGGGTGGTACCGCGGAATCTTCCGTCCCTGGCGTACCACTCTTTTTTTTATCCATATATCGATAAATTGGGTGGTACCGCGACTGAGTCGTCCCTTTTGTGAGGGGCGGCTTTTTTTTCGGGAAATTATTTTAGAGAGGAGTTTTTACTATGGGAACTACAGGGATTCAAGTCTTCATTATTTTAGTGTACATCGGCGTTCTCTTTGGTATCAGCTGGTACGTCAAGCATAAGGCTGCCGCTTCGGCAGAAGCGTATGTATTGGCTGGCCGCAAATTGACGACGCCCCTCATCATGGTATCTATCGTCGGCCTGGCTGTCGGCGGGGCTTCGACTATCGGCGTTGCCGAACAGGCCTATAAAGTCGGTCTGTCGGCCGGATGGTATACGGCTGCCTGGGGCATCGGGGCCATCGTCATGGGCCTGACGGTTGCCAAGAAGTATCGCCAGCTCAATATTACGACCGTACCGGAACTGCTGGAACGGTATTATGACCGCCGCAGCATGGTTGCCGGTATCGGCTGTCAGGTTTTGGTCCAGCTGGTCATCATGAGCTTGCAGTACGTCGCAGGCGGCGCTATCCTGGCTGCCTTGATGCCGAATATCTTCACGCCGGTCACGGGGATGCTCACCAGTGC
Source organism: uncultured Megasphaera sp. (assembly GCA_902388315.1). Classification (GTDB taxonomy): domain Bacteria; phylum Bacillota; class Negativicutes; order Veillonellales; family Megasphaeraceae; genus Megasphaera. The sequence goes on from CABMPA010000212.1 coordinate 2,032, forward strand.
CGTCGTCTTCATCGGCATTACCCTTATCGGTGGTATGTGGTCGGCCAGCCAGTCCAATGTCCTCAATGTTACCTTGCAGTACATCGGCATTACGGTTGCTGCCTTCCTCATCCTGGGCATGGCCGGCGGCATCGACGTCGTCGCTATCCAGGCTCCGTCTATTACGTCGATGGACCTCATCAGCGGTGTCGGTCCTATGACCATCATTACCTGGATCGTCGTCCTCATTACGGTTAATGTTTCGCTCCAGGCTATTATCCAGATTTCTCTCGGCGCCAAGGATGTCCAGACGGCCCGCAAAGGCTTCATCATCGGTGGTTTGGTCATGCTGCCGGTCGGCTTCATCGCTGCCCTCCTCGGTGTCATCGCTGCGGAAATGTATCCGGCTATTTCGCCGACGACGGCCCTGCCGAAACTCATCATGTCCCTCAATCCCTGGATTGCCGGCGTGACCCTGGCTTCGCTGTGGGCTGCTGATGTCAGCACGGCCTGCAATCTCCTGCTGTCGGCTGCCACGCTGTATTCCCATGATATTCATAAACAGTTCATCGACCCGAATATGTCCGATAAGAAATACATGACCGTTACCCGTATTTCGGTTCTGCTCCTGGGCCTGCTGACCTTGGGCTTCGCCCTTACTATCAGCGGCATCATTTCGACCCTCATGGCCGGCTTGTCGCTCATGACGGCTTTCGCAGTCATCGTCCTCATGACCATGTATGCGCCGAAATATTGCTCCCGTCAGGCTGCGTTCTACACCATCCTGGCTTCCATCATCGTTCTCGTCGCCTGGATGTTCGTACCGGCTGTCCGCGTACTGCCGCACGTCATCTATGCCGAATGGATTGTCTGCGCCGTCACCTTCTGCGGTATCAGCTTCGTATCCAAGAAAGCTATCGCAACGGACGGACTCGTAGAAGAAGCGAAACCCGTCGGCGCACCGGCACAGCATTAAGAGTATCGGCCGGCCGTCTGCTTATTGCGCAAATCTGACCGGCTCTGCACGCTGGGACTGCGTTGTCGTCAGTCGACGTAGCTATGGCTACGCCTCCTTCCTCCGCCTTGCCCCAGCGCGCATATCCAGCCATCTTAGCGCAAACGCAACCGGTCGGCCGATACGGCGATTAAACTAAAAACTACAAACTTTAAAAAGGGGCTGTCGCACGAAGGTTTTTGCCATCATGCGAGGTCCCTTTTGCTTTATAGTTTGTAGTACAGAGTTTGTA
>CABMPA010000213.1 GCA_902388315.1 uncultured Megasphaera sp.
GTACGTGCACGTCATCGTTTTTACTTCCGCCTCAAAGGTTTCATGGACGATGTTCGGTTGTTGGTTGTATAATACACCGCATTATGTAACCTGTCAAGGCCATTTTTGTCCACCATTTAAAGACAATCGTTTTACTGGCGAAAAAGAGCTTGTCGCACGACGACAAGCCCTTTAAAGTTGTTAGTGGCTAGCAGTTAGTTGTTAGCGGATGGCTTTAAATTTGAAGGTTTTCTCTGCAAACTACAAACTCTGTACTACAAACTATAAAGCAAAAGGGACTTCGCATGATGGCAGAAGCCTTCGTGCGACAGTCCCTTTTTTGAGTTTTAAGTTTGCAGTTTGCAGTTTTTAGTCAATGTTTTTAAATTTAAAGCCACCTTCTACAAACTACAAACTCCGTACTACAAACTCTATGGACGTATGGGCCACGCCTGATGGCATAGGTCTTTACACACGCCCTACATCATGGCGATGACCGGCGAGATGATGAGCAGAATGCCGGCGAAGACGATGAGGACCAAGGAGATGCCTTTGTATTTGTGCAGGGCATTGACCTTGTAAACCAGGTATGCCGGGATGAGGCAGGCGATAATCCCGAAAATCGGGCCAAGCAGGGTCAAGAGCTTGAGGACCGGTGCGTTGAGGACGATGGCGCCCCAGGCAACGGCGACGGCAAAGAAGAGGATACCGTGGCGGACAACGGTCTTGCTGATCTTTTCTTCCGGGATGAAGCGGCGCAGGATATTCATGGCAATGCCCTGGCAGGCTTCACGGAAACCGAGGAAGACACTGAAGAAAGCCGTCATGACTGCAAAGATATTGAGGATGAGGCTGAAGATTTTGACGGCACTGCCATCAAACCCTCTGGCGACGATAGCCAGAGCCGAAATGTTCTGGGAATAAGCGAGGACGGCCTGGTCATGACCGAGGGCCAGGTTGAAGGACATAGCATACGAGAAGATAGTAATGAACAGGACAGAGAAGGCGATTTTCATAGCCCGCATGGCTTTATAGCGGGCGACGTGGATGGACTTGTTATGAGAGCGGTAGGAAATGACCATCGGGCTGATGCTGGGGATAAAGAGGATCGAGGTCAGCGTGACCGGCAGCATGGCGATGGTATTCTTAACGAGATAGCCGAGGTCCGGGAAAACGCCGATATTGGCCAGGTTCCAATGCTGGACCATGATACCGCCCAGACAGATGACGACTAACAATTTCGTCAGAACCATGAGCGTCGATACGCGGAATAAGAGCTGTTCGCCCCGGGACGCGATGAGGACCATGACACAGATGATAGCCAGCCCGTAGAAGGGGCTGTCCGACAGGAGCGTATCCGTTACGCCAAAGGAGTACAGGAAGGATGCGCTGTCATTGGTCAGGGCCGTCGAATACATGAAGACGCAGATGAGGATACTCAGGAAGTAGAGGATCCCCAGGAGGAAACCCCAGTTCTTACCCAGGTAACCGCTGATGACACTGGGATAATCTTCGCATCGCGGGGAATCCGCCAGGGTATTGATGAATAAACGCTGTAAGAGATAGATAGCCGGATAGGCGATGATAGCTGAGAATAAATAAACCCATACGCCGACCAGGCCTACCTGAACGGGCAAGAAGACGATACCGGCACCGATAGCCATGCCGATACTCATAATAATCCAACCCCAGTCCGTACTGTCGAACTTGACGGCTTCTTTCCATTGTGCATCTGTCATGCCCGCTTGACGGGCCAATGCTGCTGATGAGTTCATATGAATTACCTCCTATGATGGATACATTTGAAAATACAGTGTCTCTCTTAACATTACATATTTGTCGATATCATCGGCTCCCCTTTCTCAATTTCACTTCATATACATTTTATCTATATCAGTTTTTGTTTGTTTCTCAAAAACAATAAAATTTAATGTATATGTCGGCGTTTCACCTTTTACTAAAACGTTCTATTTCATACTTAAAGTATAGCATGTAAGGTGATAACTGTAAAATATTCATTGTGCAATTTACTTTCATAGGATTTCCCTATATTAAAAGCCTGTTTTCCTTAAAAATTATCTATGATTTGTCATTTTTCCCGTATATTGAGAATGAATTATTCTCACTGTTTCATTATTTCTATAAAAAAATGTCCTTTCCAAAAAGTCAAATTTCGATATATTTTCTTTATAATTTGCAAGTTATCGTTGGACATTCTTTTCAGCTTTTCGCCCTTATTTATTCTTATTTTTCATTTTAAACATTCCTTTAATGTATCAAAAACTCATAACTTTCCTCTGTTTTTTTATTTTGATACAATGAAAGTACGATAAACGATTCTATAGGTACGGTTGATATTCGAGGTGTTTCATTATGACTTTACAGCAACTTCGTTATATCTTAGAGTTATCTAAGCACAATTCAATTTCAGCTGCCGCACAGGCCCTCAACATTTCTCAGCCCAGCCTGAGCACGGCTATCCGGGATCTGGAAAAAGAATTTTCCCTGACCCTGGTCGAGCGAAACCGCCATGGCATCACCTTCACACCGGCAGGACTGGAATTCCTGCACTATGCCGGGCACATCCTCTCCCATGCAGCGGCCATGCACAACCATTTCCAGGCAGAAAAAAGACAGGACCTGCCTCAGATCCTGTCCATTTCCTCCCAACACTACCCCTTTGCCGACGAGGCCTTCATCCACGCCCTGCAGCGTGTCCAGCCAGGAAAGCCCTGCGTGTTCACCCTGCGCGAAGGGCGGACATCACAAGTCATCCACGACGTCGTCACCCGCGAGAGCCAGTTGGGCATCCTCTTCTTATCCCACATGAACGAGCGCTTCCTACAGGACTTGTTCCGCAAAAACAAGCTGGAATTCACGTCTCTTTGCGCTTTTACGCCCTGTCTTTACGTCCGCAGCGGCCATCCCCTGGCAGAACTCCCGCATGTCGTTCCCAGTCAATTCACAGCGTATCCTTATGTACGATTTGAACAAGGCCATGACAAGTCACAGTTCTCTGAAGAACTGCTCCTTCCCAACCCGGCCAGCCGCCAGTGCATCTATGTCACAGACCGTTCCACCTTGTTCAGCGTCATCCGGTCGACCGATGCCTATACCATCGGAACAGGCCATGTGGCCCCATCAATCATCGGCCGCCATATCCAGGCCATTCCCATCGAAAATCCCCTGGATACGATGACCGTAGGCTGGATCAAAATTGCCGGCGAGCCCCTCCCCGAAGAAGCCCGCCA
>CABMPA010000214.1 GCA_902388315.1 uncultured Megasphaera sp.
GCTGGGTCTTCAGCCTGCTGGTCATCGCCGCTTTCGGCGATATCGTCGCTACGACCTTTAACGGCTTTGCCAAAGATGGGTCCATGGTCCTGCCGAATGCCGCAGCCGCTTCCATTTCCATGCTCTTCATCTTCGTCGCCATCGCTTTTGGTCTGTTCATCAAGAAGTTCAATCCCAGCGAAAAAGTCCGCTTCGTCATTGCCATCGTCCTCTTGATCGCCATGCTCTATGTTGGCATCGACCTGCCGATTTACCTGGACCGTATGACCTGGCTGTACATCATCTTCGCTTATATCTTCTTTGCTTCCATCATGCCCATGTGGCTCTTGAAACAGCCGCGTGACTATATCAGTGCCTTTTTGCTGCTCATGATGATCGCCGGCGGTGTCATCGGCATCTTCATTGCACAGCCGACACTGAATATGCCGGCCTTCACGTCCTTCTCGGTCGGCGGCAAGGATTTGTTCCCGATTCTGTTCATCACCATCGCCTGCGGTGCCGTTTCTGGGTTCCACAGCCTCGTTTCGTCCGGTACGTCGTCGAAGACCCTGGATAAAGAACAGGATGCCGTCTTCGTCGGCTACGGTTCCATGTGCGTCGAATCGGTTTTAGGCGTCGTCTCCCTGGTCATCGCCTGCGCTGCCGCTTCTAACGGCCACGTCGCTTCGGGGACGCCGTTCCAGATTTTTTCCGGCGCTGTCGCTGGTTTCTTCACCATGTTCGGCCTGTCCCAGACGGCCGCTGCCTGCATCATGACCATGTGCGTTTCGGCCCTGGCCCTGACGACCCTCGATGCCGTCGGCCGTATCGGTCGTATGTCCTTCCAGGAACTGTTCAGTGTCGATGAAGGACAGGAAATGAATACGATCCAGAAAATCTGCGTCAACAAATATTTTGCTACGGTCATCACCCTGTTCTTCGGCTTCCTGCTCTGCCTGGGCGGCTACATGAACATCTGGCCGCTCTTTGGTTCGGCCAACCAGCTGTTGTCCGCCATGGTCCTCATCTGCCTGACCGTCTTCCTCAAGACGACGGGCCGCAAGAGCTTCATGCTCTACGTCCCCATGGTCGTCATGTTCTGCGTCACCATGACGGCTCTCGTCGAATCGGCCTATGCCCTGATCATCAAGATTGCATCGGGTAACTGGTCGTTCCTCATCGAAGGCCTGCAGTTCGTCCTGGCCATCGCCCTCATGGTCCTGGCTATCTCTATCGTCTACCACTGCGGCAAAGAACTGGTCCACGCCGACAAGAAGACAACGCACCAAGACGCTCAGCCCACGGCTACGCATTGAGGGGGCGTCAGCCGTCATTTTTCTTTAATGTTTGAGGTTTGATGTTTGATGTGACAGCTTTAAATTTAAAACCATCCACATCAAACATTCCACTTCAAACAAAAAAGAGGCTGTCTTAATGCGACAGCCTCTTTTTACTTATAAAAAATGTAATTTATAAAGTTAAATCTCTATTTACGATATAAAGTAAAACGTTTATACTATAAACTTTGAAAGTTTTTGCTTAAAATCCCTTGACAATGTACCTGGTAAAGTGTACAATCTCAGTAACGTTTCCGATAGGAAGCCATTTATTTTAGTCATCAAAGAGGTATGTTATCATGGGGTACTTAAAAAATTTGACCATCATGTGTTGTACGATATGATCGTATTGTACAGCCATTCATAAGGACAATACAATACGAAACCTATTCATCCAGAGCAGCTGAGGGACTGGCCCGATGACGCTGCGGCAACCTACGTAGGTAAGGTGCCAATTCCAGCAGGAAACAACCTGGCAGATGAAGTCATGGGCATACGTCTATTTATAGCGCCATCTGCATCATCAGGTGGCGCTTTTCTTTTTGCCAAAAAGGAGCTGAGTACATGGAGCATGTGGCAACGTATTTGACAGAGCTGATCGGCAATACGCCGCTTTTGGAACTGACCCATTGGCAGGCCCGGCATGGCCTCAAGGCCCGCGTCCTGGCCAAGCTGGAGTACATGAACCCCTTGGGCAGCGTCAAAGACCGCGTGGCAGCGGCCATGATCGACGAAGGGATACGGCAGGGGAAGATCAATAAGGATACGGTCATCATCGAGCCGACGAGCGGCAATACAGGCATCGGCTTGGCCCTGGTCGCCGCCGTGAAGGGCCTGCACCTGATCTTGACCATGCCCGATACGATGAGCCTGGAACGGCGCAAAATCGTGTCGGCCCTGGGGGCGGAAATCGTGCTGACACCGGGCATCGAGGGGATGCGCGGCAGCATCGGCAAAGCCGAAGAATTGAGGGATTCTTACGGCAATGCCTTCATTCCCCAGCAGTTCGACAATCCCGCCAATCCGGCCATCCATCGCCAGACGACGGCCGAAGAGATTTGGCGCGATACGGACGGCAAGGTAGATATCTTCATTTCGTCCGTCGGCACTGGCGGCACCATCACCGGTACGGCGCAGGGCTTGAAAAAACATAAGCCCGACGTCCGGATCGTCGCCGTCGAACCGAAAGATTCCGCCGTCCTTCACGGCGGCCGGCCGGGCCCGCACGCCATTCAGGGGATTGGTGCCGGGTTCATCCCGAAAGTCCTGGATATGTCTCTCGTAGATGATGTGATCGACGTATCCAATGAGGACGCCTACGGCCGGGCGAGGGAAGTCGCCAAGACGGACGGTCTCCTGGTCGGCATTTCATCCGGCGCGTCACTGCAGGCGGCCCTGGAACTGGCCAGCCGGCCGGAAAACGAAGGCAAGACCATCGTCGTCCTCCTGCCGGACGGCGGCGAACGCTATTTATCGACGGCTTTGTTTGAGGGGTAAGTAATCCAGCCGGTATAGAGGGGGAAAGAAAATGAATAAGAAGCGCATCATAGCTATACTGGCTTTTTCGGCGGCACTCGCCGTCGCCGGGGTCTTGGCGGGCTGCGGACGCAGTGATAACGCTGAGAGCGGCGGTACGATGACGCTGACCAATGTCTCGTATGATCCAACCCGTGAGTTATATAAAGAGTATAATGAATTATTCCAGCAGCACTATCGTGAGACGACAGGCAGGGATATCCGCATCATCCAGTCCCATGGCGGGTCGGGCAGTCAGGCCCGGTCGGTCATCGAAGGCAGCAGGGCCGATGTCGTGACCCTGGCCCTGGCCCACGATGTGTCGCTCATCGAAAAGGCCGGCCTCATCCATGAAGGCTGGCAGGGGGATTTTGCCAACGATTCGGCACCGTATACGTC
>CABMPA010000215.1 GCA_902388315.1 uncultured Megasphaera sp.
CTCAGATAACTGAGTCCATTTTTTGATGGGGTTATTATGTTACAGCCCCTTTTTAAGTTTCAAGTTTGTAGTTTTTAGTTCTCTACAAACTACAAACTCCATACTACTAACTATAAAGTGAAAGAAGCCATGTATGATGGCAGAAACCCTCGCGGCTCTCCCCTATTCTTTCAACACATATCCATAGGCATGGATGCGGCCATCGTCTTCCCGTTCCAGGTAGACGCCCTGGATTTCCGAAGCGAAGCCCGGCAATTCATTGAGGCCTTCTTCCAGCGCCTTGAAATATTGGACCGCCGTATGGGACCAGCGTTCGCCTGGGACGACGCAGAGGACGCCTGGCGGGTACGGCAGGGCCCCTTCGAGGGCAATGCGGCCTTCGATTTCATCGAGGGGTACCAGTTCGCCCTGGCCGCGGATGAAGGCATATTGTGCATCCTGGGCATTCATGGCGTATTCCGGCAAGTATTCCCGGCGGAAAAGTTTCTTCTGCAGGTCCTTGACGTTCCGTGCCTTATAGAAATCGTGCATTTCCTGGCAAAGCTGGCGGATCGTATAGCCGGCGTAGCGGTCCGGATGCGAGTTATAGACGCCGAGGAGGACTTCCTGCATGGGGACATCGTGGTCGACAAAGCGTTCAAAGCGGACCAGCTGGGATACGAGAAGGCGCATCTTATTCTTATTTTCAGCCGGTGTCAGCAGAAACAGGATCGAGTTCAAATCGCATTTTTCCGGAATGACGCCGTTGCCGCGCAGATACGTCGCCAGGATATTGGCATGGATGCCAAAGTCCTCGTACTGCCCCGATTCAGCATCGATGCCGGGCGTCGTCAATAACAGCTTGCAGGGGTCGACGAGATATTGCCCCGGGCCGTAGCCTTCAAAAGCATGCCATTTGGCACCCGGTTCAAAGGTGAAGTAAGCCAAATCGTTGGCCATGTCATCCGTATTGCCATCCTGCCAGGGCTTGCCGTATACCGTCGGCGCCACGAACGGCCGGATATAGTGGCAGCGGCGCAGGATATCCTTGCGGGCTTCAATGCCCATTTTCACGCAGTCCATCCACATCTTGCGGCCAGCCGCACCGGCATGGATTTTGGCATTGACGGCGATGGTGGCAAACATGGGATAAAAAGGACTCGTCGAGGCATTGGCCATAAAGGCGTTGTTGAAAGTCTTATGGTTGCAGTAGCGGACCTGACCATGGATATGGTTATCTTTCTTGTGAATCTGCGAAGCCTGAGAAAAACCAGCCTGCTGCTTATGGACCGACTGGACGACCATGATTCCCGGGTCGTCTTCATGCAAATCGAGGAGCAGCGGCGAGCAGTCCTTGAGCATGGGGATGAACTGTTCATAGCCGACCCAGGCCGAATCAAAGAGAATGTAGTCGCAGAGATGACCGATGCGGTCGACGACGTAGCGGGCATTGTACAGCGTCCCGTCATAAGTTCCGAGCTGGATGACAGCCAGGCGGAAGGGCCGTTTCGCCTTGGCCTTTTCCGGGTCCCGTTCCGCTGCCAGCTGGCGCAGATACGTTTCGTCAAAACAGTGGGCGTCAATGCCGCCGATAAAACCGTAAGGATTGCGGGCCGTTTCCAGGTAGACCGGCGTCGCCCCGGCCTGGACGAGGGCCCCTAAAGCCACCGATTTATGGTTATTGCGGTCATAGAGGACCAGATCTCCCGGCGTCAGCAAAGCATTGGTGACGACCTTATTGGACGACGAAGACCCGTTGAGAACGAAATAAGTCTTATCGGCATGAAAGACTTCAGCTGCAAAGTCCTGAGCCTCCAGGGCCGGCCCTTCATGGATGAGCAAATCGCCGAGGGTCACATCGGCATTGCAGATATCGGACTGAAAAATATGCGGTCCATAGAAATCATAAAGATAGCGTCCGGCCGGATGCTTCTTGAAAAACAGGCCGTCCTGATGGCCCGGGCAGTCAAAAGGCGTATTCTTTTCACTGACGTAATCGACGAGGTCGGCAAAAAACGGCGGCAGCACCGCATGTTCATAGCGGCTGGCCAAGCGTTCAGCCGTCGCGATGCAGCGGCTCTTATTGACCATTTCCTCCGTAAAGACGACATCGACCTTGTCGATATATTGATCCGGCATCTTCTCGCCGCCCGGCATGATGACCATGATGGGAATACCGAATCCCGTTTCATCGATTTTGTCGATGTAAGCAAAATCCTGGTCCGAAATAACCGCTACGGCCACATCGGTGAAATCCGTCTGCTCGATGGGCACGATTTCCCGGTCGCTGTCAACGAAATAATACTGTACATCAAAGCTGTAAGCTATCTTCAAATGTTTCATCTGTCTTCTCTCCCTATCCTCTTCCTTTGCATTGATATTTTAATAAATACAGCCTTATTGTACGCAATTCCCCCATGAATAGCAAGAAAAATATTTCGCAAATAGTATATTGGGGCCTGACGGCCCCGCCGGTCGCAGTTCGCAGGCCGCAGGCCGCCTCGGACTCAACTGCCGCTGTGCGGCAACAGACTCAAATTGACGACATCGCCTCGAGTGACCCTCGGCTCGTGAAAAAAATAGTGGCTCGTAAAAGCCTGCTATTATTCTCGGATAAGTTATAGCCAAATTTCTCTATCGGGCTCGCCACGTGCGAGCCCCTACAAACATACCATTATACCAGAATAGGCTGTGCAAAGTTTCGCAGCGGGCTGCCCTCATCGGGACAGCCCCTACGCACAAGGCCATGGGCCGTGTATTTTTTGCGAACTGCGACCGGCCGCCTGCGAACTGCGACCTGAGCTCTATACTGGTCATATTATCAGTTGTCGAGTATAATAAAGTTGAAACCTCAAAATTTCCATTTTTTGAGGTCTCAGAATCATCAGATAGCAAAAATTGCGTTTTTTGAGGTGACTGCCATGAAATATGAATCCCTTTATTCGCTTTATTACAAAGACAACCCAATGTGGGAAAAAGTATATCAGGAACGATTTCACAGCCCCTTTAGTCGTCATCTGCCTTTGGCAATAAAGCAGTATCATCGCCGGCAAAGCCATCCTGCTTTTTTCTGCTATACCGAAGAAATCGCCTTATCCTTGGAAAAAATTGCCAGCGAAGTCGTGGACTGTCTCGACATCATACATCAAGTTCCTCCGGCCGCCATATCGCAATTTTTGCATACATCCCTGATTGATGAAATCAAATCGACCAATGACATCGAAGGCGTGCGCAGTACGAGGAAAG
>CABMPA010000216.1 GCA_902388315.1 uncultured Megasphaera sp.
CGGCTCCAAGGACCCGGCCGTCGATGCAGAAATCATCGCCATGGCCTTCCAGCTCTTCCGGGAGCTGGGCCTCAATGACCTGGTCCTGCACCTCAACTCCGTCGGCTGCCCGAAATGCCGCCCTGTCTATCGCCAGAAGCTCCTCGATTTCTTTGCCGATAAACGGGACCAGCTCTGCGATGACTGCAACGAACGCCTGGAAAAGAACCCGCTCCGCGTCCTCGACTGCAAGGAAGACGGCGAAAAAATGATGCAGATGGGCGTACCTTTGATCACGGATAATCTCTGCGACGACTGCAAGGAACATTTCCACAAAGTCCAGGAATATCTGACGGCCATCGGTATTCCCTTTACCCTCGACCCGCGCCTGGTCCGCGGCCTCGATTATTATACCAATACGGCCTTTGAAATCATGTACGCTCCCCTGGGCGCACAGAGCACGGTCTGCGGTGGCGGCCGTTACGACGGCCTCATCGAAGAAGTCGGCGGTCCGTCGACACCGGGCATCGGCTTTGCCATCGGCATGGAACGGCTGCTCCTGACCTTGAAGGAACAGGGCCTGCTGCCGCCGGTCGAAAAGAAACAGCCCGTCTTCATCGTCGCCCTCGGCGATGCCGCCAAGACCAAGGCCTTCGAACTGCAGCAGCAGCTCCGCGAAAAGGGCCTCTATGCTGAAATCGACCTCCTGGGCCGCAGCATGAAGGGCCAGATGAAATCGGCCAATAAGCTCAACGCCGATTACACGGTCATCATCGGCGAAGACGAATTAGCCGCCGGTGAAGCCCAGGTCCGCGATATGGCCAGCAAAGAACAAGTCAGCGTTCCCCTTGATGGGATTGTTGCATATATGGAAACACACAAGAAGGGATGATTTACGAATGGATACAATGGAAGGTTTACACCGCTCCCAATACTGCGCTGAAGTAAGTGAAGCGGACAACGGAAAAGAAGTCGTCTTGACCGGCTGGGTCGAACGCCGCCGCGACCACGGCGGACTGATTTTCATCGATCTCCGCGACCGTACGGGCATCGTACAGGTCGTCGCTTCGCCGGACTATGAAAAGGTTTCTTTCGATAAAGCAGAACAGGTACGTACAGAATACGTCCTGGCTGTACGCGGCATCGTCCGCATGCGCGATAAAGATACGATTAACCCCAAGATGAAGACCGGGACCATCGAAATCCGCTGCGAAGAACTGCGCATCCTCAATTCGTCCAAGACGCCGCCGTTCTACATTGAAGACAACATCGACGTCGACGAAAAGATCCGCCTCAAATACCGCTACCTCGACCTGCGCCGTCCGGAAATGCAGAACAACCTCATCATGCGCCATAAAGTAAAACATGCCATGCGCACGTTCCTCAACGAACACGGCTTCATCGACATCGAAACGCCGGAACTCTGCAAGAGCACGCCGGAAGGTGCCCGTGACTACCTCGTACCGAGCCGCGTCAACGAAGGCAAATTCTACGCTCTGCCGCAGTCGCCGCAGATCTTCAAACAGCTGCTCATGATTTCCGGCATGGACCGTTACTACCAGATCGCCCGCTGCTTCCGCGACGAAGACCTGCGCGCCGACCGTCAGCCGGAATTCACCCAGCTCGACATGGAAATGTCCTTCATGGACCAGGAAGAAATCCTGACCCTCGTCGAACAGATGGTACATTACATCTTCAAAGAAACCCTGGGCCACGACGTCAAGCTCCCGATTCACCGCATGACCTGGGACTACGCCATGGAAAACTACGGCTCCGATAAGCCGGACCTGCGCTTCGACATGAAGTTCACGGACGTCACGGAACTCGTCAAGGATACGGACTTCAAAGTCTTCCGCAACGTCATCGACAACGGCGGCCAGGTCAAAGCCATCAACGTCAAAGGCGACGCCGACATTCCCCGTCGTGAACTGGACGGCCTCGTCGAATACGTCAGCCACTACGGCGCTAAAGGCCTGGCCTGGATCGGCTTCCTCGAAGACGGCACGCTCAAATCGCAGATCAAGAAATTCTTCGGCGAAGACAAGCTCCGTGAAATCGGCAAAGCCTGCGGCGCTGAAAAGGGCGACCTGGTCCTCATGATCGCCGACAAACCGAAAGTCGTCGCAGCCGCCCTCGGCGAACTGCGTAAAGAAATGGCCCGCCGCATGAACCTCATCAACGAAGACGAATTCGCCTTCACCTGGGTCGTCGACTTCCCCATGTTCGAATACAGCGAAGAAGAACACCGCTACGTCGCTATGCACCATCCGTTCACGGCTATGCGCGACGAAGACCTGGACAAACTGGAAACCGACCCGGCTCACGTCTATGCCAAGGCCTATGACCTGGTACTCAACGGCATCGAACTCGGCGGCGGCTCCCTCCGTATCTACCAGCCCGACGTACAGCAGCGCGTCTTCAAGGCCATCGGCCTGACACCGGAAGAAGCAGAACAGAAATTCGGCTTCCTCCTCCGCGCCTTCGAATACGGCGCACCGCCCCATGGCGGCCTGGCATTCGGCTTGGACCGCATGATCATGCTCATGCTCAAACGCAAGTCCATCCGCGACGTCATCGCCTTCCCGAAGACCCAGAACGCTATCGACCCCATGAGCGAAGCTCCGTCGACAGTCACCAAAAAACAGCTGCATGAACTCCACATCCAGGTAGAAGAAGACTTGGTAAGCAAGTAGAGAGATGAAAAAAAGCTTGTCGTATAACGGCAAGCTTTTTTTCGTGGCTAGTGGCTAGTGGTTAGCCGCGGTCCCGTGGACCGCTTTCGTAGGGGCCGTCCCAAAGGGCGGCCCGCTGCGATATTTGACCACAGCCCGTTCTGGTATCATGGTAAGCCTTTCCGGTGTCAATCAACTCTCCCTATGCGAACGCGATAGATTTACGAGCCACGAGCCACTAACCACTAACCACGAGCGCACACATTGACAAACGTCAATGTGTGCGCTATACTCTAACCATAGATTGATAAACTTCAATATGAAAGGAGGCGCCGTGATGGAGGAAAGGGAAGCGGTCCGCGTATTCAAGGCTTTGGGTGATGAAAAGCGGCTGCGCATCTTGTCGCTCTTGCGGCAGGGGGAACGCTGTGCCTGCGTGCTCCTGGAACACTTGAACCTGTCCCAGCCGACGCTGTCCCACCACATGAAGATCCTCTGCGATGCCCAGCTGGTCACAGGCCGCAAGGAAGGGAAGTGGGTCTATTATTCCCTCAACCGCGCCCAGGCCCAG
>CABMPA010000217.1 GCA_902388315.1 uncultured Megasphaera sp.
TCATCTTTTCGATAATTTCCGGGGTATTGGAACTGGGGCCTAAGGTGCAGACGATCTTTGTTTTTTTCAGCATACAGATTTCTCCTTTTCTACTCACGTACACGTAACGATTGACATTTCTGTTCCTGGTGGTACGTTTTTTGTCCCACCAGTGCAATATACAGCTATTGCTCACTGCGATTGTACCGTATTCCCAAAGATAATGCAAGGATTAGTTGTGTAAATAATAAGAACGCAGGCCGCCGCAGCAGGACGGCCTGCGAACCACGAACCACTAGCCACTAGCCACTAGCCACTAGCCACTAGCCACGAAGATTTTACCACAAATGGACGCGCTTCTGCGGTTCGACATACATGCCGTCACCGGGCTGGATGCCGTAAGCTGTATAGAAGCCATTCGTCGCCGACAGAGCGCCATTGACGCGGGCTTCCCCTGTCGGGTGCGGGTCGTTCTGAACCAGATAAAGCAGCAGCTGGTCGGTCATCTTGGTAGCAAAGACGGTGGCAAAGGTGCGGTACAAGTCACGCATGGTCCCTTCATCACCCTGAGCCAGTTCCGTCGCGACTGACAGGCCGCCGCAATCGGCAATGGCTTCATTGCTGACGAGCTTACCATTTTCATGGAGCCCCTTGCCCAGGGTATAGGCATCATAATACGGACCAAAAGCAGCCGATAATTTCTGGAAAGCCTCATAGTCCTTCTTCTTCCACCAATTCTTCAAACGGCCTTGGCTGTCGTATTTGCTGCCGTTCGGATCAAAAGCATGAGAAATCTCGTGGCCGATGACGACGCCGATACCGCCCAGATTAGCACCGCGCGAAGCCTTGCATCGTAGAACGGCGGCTGCAGGATGCCGGCAGGGATAGTGATGCTGTTATTTTCCGGGATATAGGCGGCATTGACATCCTGGGGATCAAAAGCGTACCACTTATCGGGATTGAACTCCTTCCCCAGCAGGGCATGGACCTGTTTCTTTTCCAGGACGCCGTTGTGCATGACATTGGCCAGCAAATCACCTCCTTCTTTCGGCGAAATGACATCGGGCATACTTTCGATGATGGGTTTGTCGTCTTCTGCCGGACCACCGACAAAGACGCGCAGGTGACTGAGCTTATCGACCGCTTTGCTACGAGTTTCCGGGCTGAGCCAGTCATTGGCTTCCAGCCGCAATTTATAGACATCACGGATTTCGTTTATCATAGTCTTTACATCGTTTATGATAGCCGCTGTACAGTGATTCTTCATGTAAATCTGACCGAATTCATAGGACAGCATACTCTGGACCATGCGGCTCGCCGTTTCCTTGTCATCCCGTGCCTGGGCGATACCGAAACGCTGAAGGGCATAATTACGCTGCAAGTCCCGCAGCTTGATATCCGCACTGGGTGCAAAGCCGCTATAGACCTGGTAAACAGCATAGCTCTTGAGCAAATCGAGGTTCTTAGGGACATAGAGGGCGTCGAATTGCTGTAAATACTCCGGATTCGATAAGAAGAATTGTTTTTCTTTATTCAGGCCCAAGTTGGTCAGAACCGTCTTGCCGCCCATATTGGGCATGAGTTTTTCCAGATTCCCCCGCGACATCAGGCGGTTCTGGACGGTCACATCATTGCGCTGTTCACTCGTCAGCAAGTGTGGCCCCAAGCCCTTTTCCATAGCGAAGATGGCTTCACTGTGAGCCACAGCCTGAGCCGGCGTTTCTCCTGCTTCCTGGAGGATATGAGCGACGTATTCCCGATAAGCTTTCCAGGCACCGGGCTGGGGTTCCTTTTCCAATTCATCCTTAGTAAAAGACGGTGTCACCGTCAAGATGCGCGGTACATAGCGTAGTCCCGTCGGCAGGCGGTCGACGGTATAGCCGACGAAGACATCCGTCCCGGTCTTGGCGCTGACGGCCTGTAAGGCCGCCGTCAATTCCGACAGGGTCTGCGCTTTTTCGATAGGACCGGCCAGTTCCTGCAAATGGGTCCGGGCCGTGGCGTTGCGCTGTTTATTGTCGATGGCGCAGGCGTAGAGGTCGGCGATTTTCTGTTCCGGTGTCCCCTTGGCATAGCTCCCCTGCTTGGCCGCAACGGTTTCCAGTTCCTTACCCAGTGCCTGTTTATTGTCTAAAGACCGTTCAGAAAACCAGGACCACGACGCTTCCGTAGGCCGGATTTTCTTGGTCGCTAACGTTTGTCCATTAACGGCCTGATAAAAATTATCCTTTTCAGACACAGCTTCACTGGCGCTGACCGTACCAAATGCCATGAGTGCCAACAGTACCATCGTCGTCAGCCGCGCCTTTACCTTATATTTCATATATGTACGTTCCTCCCTGACTCAACGTTTTATGGCAATGCCGGGTCCTTGACCCCATTGGCAGCAAAGGCAGCCGCCCGGTCGCGGCAGGTCCCACAGACACCGCAAGGAGTATCGCCGCCTTCATAACAACTCCAGGTCAATTCATAAGGTGCCCTCAGACGCAGGCCTTCCTTGACGACGCCCGCCTTATTCCACGACAATAAAGGCGCTTCCAAGTGGCAGGTCCGGCCAGACCCTTCGTAGATAGCCGTATTCATGGCCGTTTCAAATTCCGGCGTACAGTCCGGATACGCCCGCCCAGCGGCATCATCGGCATGGGCGCCGTAATAAATGACTTCCGCGCCGACACTGACGGCGACGGCTGCAGCAAACGACAAGAACAAGCCGTTGCGGAAAGGTACATAGGTGTCAACCGTCCCTTCACCGCCTTTCTTGGCCAGCTGGTCCGCATACGATTCATGGGCAATCGCCTTATGGCTGCCCTGCAGAAGCGAACAATCACTGAGGGCAAAGGCCTGGGACAAATTGACTTCCCGCTGCGGCACGCCGTAGTAGGATGCGACATTGCGTGCCGCTTCCAATTCCTTGGCATGTTTCTGGCCATAATAAGCCGTCAACGCCAAGACGTCTTCCTTTTTATATTTCGTCAAAGCCATGGCCAGACACGTCGTAGAATCGACGCCGCCACTGAGCAAAACAACACACTTCATGAGGAGCCCCCCTTTATTCATGATAAACCGTATACTTTATAGTATAACACAGAATCAGTGGCTCGTGGTTCGTGGCTCGTGGTTCGTAAAAACATACCACCATAATCGAATGGGCTGTGAGCAAATCTCGCGGCGGGCCGCCCGTTGGGACGGCCCCTACGACCGCGGCATATAGCCGCGTAATTTTTCATTGCCTGGTTG
>CABMPA010000218.1 GCA_902388315.1 uncultured Megasphaera sp.
ATCAACCTCTCAGTCAGCTTCGCTGACAGCTCCCCTATCAGGGGAGCCATTGCGGCCTGCCATCTGCAGCCTGCGAACTGCGTTTATTTTATGGTGCGCCACTGGCGATGACGAGACCTGTCACGCTGGCGGCGCCTTTTTGTTTCAAGGCATGGGCACAGGCCTCCAGGGTCGCGCCAGTCGTGAAGATGTCGTCGACGACGAGGATATGTTTGTTACGGACGACGATGGTTTCTTTGACGTCAAAGGCGTCACGGACGTTCTCGGTCCGCTCAGCCCGGCAGAGCTGCCATTGGACCTGGGTCGGCCGCAGGCGCTGCAAGGCATCGCACCATTCCCAGCGTTCCGATGCCCAGTCGCGAAAGAGGGCTTCGGCCTGATTGAAGCCGCGGCGCTGTAATTTTTCCGGGGCTAAGGGGACCGGGACGGCGAGGTCGATGGTACCGAACCGTTCCGGCCAGGGAAAGCGGTCGAGCAAAGTCCGGCAGGCCCGGCACTTTCCCTGTTTGCCGTTATATTTGATGTCGTGCAGGACGCGGCGCATGGTGCCGCGGTAATCGGCCAGGCAGTAGCAGGCGCTGAGATGTCTCACCGCCAGCGGCTTGTTGATACGCCGGGGATGCCAGACGGCAGCCAGGCAGGCCGGGCACCAGCCGCCATCATGGGACACCATGGCGCCGCAGGCCGGACAGCGCGGCGGATATAAAAGGTTGAAAAGATGCGTGATCAGGGACATGGCCTTCCCTCCCTAGACGATGAGTTCTCCCTGCAGGCGCGGGATGAGCAGCGTGAAACGGCGGCTCGTGCGCTGGTTCTGGACAGCGGTCTGGACGGCCCGCTTGGTACCGACGAGGATGACTTTGCGCTTGGCCCGGGTAACGGCTGTATAGAACAGGTTGCGCTGGAGCATGATGGCGTGGCTGTTGACCAGGACCATGATGACCGTGTGGTATTCGCTGCCCTGGCTCTTGTGGACGGTAATGGCATAGGCCAGGGTGATTTCATCGACTTCCTGCCCTTCATATTTCACATCCTGTTCGGGATAGCGGACATAGACCATGTCCTTCTGGATGGCAAAGATTTCGCCCATATCGCCGTTGAAGACGCCTTTTTCATAGTCGTTGTGCTTCTGCATGACCTTATCGCCGACGCGGAAAATCACATTTTTCCCCTTCAGTTCCCCTTTCCCTTCAGCCGGCGGGTTGAACCGTCCCTGTATGAGCTGGTTGAGGTTATCGACGCCGCAGGGATTCTTATACATGGGCGACAGGACCTGGACGGCGAATTTATCGCCCGTTTCCAGGAGTTCGCTGTTATAGAGGGCGCTGATCTTTTCGGCTCCGCCGGCTTCGTCCTCGATTTCAACGAAGCGGAATTCCTGGTCTTCGTTGACGACGGGCAGGCGGCCGCTGTTGATGAGGTGGGCGTTGGTGACGATACGGCCCCCTTCTTGCTGACGGAAAATCGTATCCAGGCGGACGACCGGGACCTGGCCGGACGCGATGATGTCGTGCAGGACGGCACCGGCCCCGACGGATGGCAGCTGGTCGGCATCACCGACGAGGATGCAGCGGCACTGCGGCTTCAAGGCGCTGAGCAGATGGTACATCATTTCCATGTCGAGCATGGATACTTCATCGACGATGACCAGGTCAGCCGGCAGCAACTTCGTCTCGTTGTATTCAAAGACCTGGACCCGGCCCTGATGGCCGTCGGGGATGAGCAGGCGGTGGATGGTCTTGGCCTTGCGCTGCGTCGTTTCGGCCAGGCGCTTGGCGGCCCGTCCCGTCGGCGCACAGAGCAGGATGCGCAGGCCTTCCTGTTCGGCCAGGCGGATGATGGTCTGGACGACGGTCGTCTTGCCCGTCCCAGGACCGCCGGTGATGACCGTCATGCCCGATTCCAGCGACTTTTCTACGGCTTCGCGCTGCTTGTCGGCCAGCTCGAAGTGGCGCGCATCCTGCCAGCGGTCGAGAAAGAGCTGGACATGGGTCTTCATGGGCAGCGGCTTCATGGCAGCCATCTCCTGGATGCGGCCGGCAATATAATTTTCTTCTTCATAGGCTTCCGGCGTATAGACATAGACGGTCCCCTGGAAATCAGCCGTACAGAGCTGACCTGCTGCGATGGCTTCCTTGAGGATATCGTGCAGGCCCAATGCGTCGGCCTGTAAGATAAAAGCCGCCCGGCGGACCAGTTCCGTATCGGGGATGCAGACGTGGCCATTCTGGGTCATCGTCTGCAGGACATAGGTCAGGCCGGCGCCGAGGCGCTGCGGGTCCTGGCGGTCCATGCCATAGGCCAGGGCCATCTGGTCAGCCGTCTTGAAGCCGATGCCGTCGATTTCGGCGATCATGCGGTACGGTTCCTCTGTCAGGACATAGTGGACATCGTCGCCGTATTTCTGCAGGAGCCTGCCGGCATAGCGGCCGGCGACGCCGTGCTGTTCCAGGTCATAGGCGATGTCGTTGACCTGTTTCTCTTCATAAAAGGATTCCGTAATGACGGCCAGCTTCTTGGGGCCGATGCCTTCGACTTCCAGGAGCCGCTGCGGGTCCTTTTCCAGGACGGCCATGGTATCCTTGCCAAAAGCAGCGACGACGCGGTGAGCCAGGGCCGGCCCCAGGCCCTTGACGGCACCGCTGCCCAGGAATCGTTCGATGCCGTCGACTGATTCGGGAATGATGCGGCTCCAGCCGTCGGCAGCGAACTGGCGTCCGTAGCGCTTATGCTGGACCCAGTGGCCCTTCACTTCCAGGCGGTCGCCGACGAGGGGTTTCGTCCCGTGGCCGGTGACGGTATACGTCGCATCATCGTCTTCATCATGCAGGCGGAAGACGCGGTAATCCGAATCGGGCGCTTCAAACAAGAGGCGTTCGGCAATGCCCCGTACTACGATCTGTTCCATACTCACAACCCCATATGCTCCCGTTCGTATTTCTTGCTCTCGTCCATGATGCACTGATAAATGCGCCGCAGATACGGCGACAATTCCTTCTGGACGGTCAGATTGGCGATCTTATCCAGGACCTGCCGTTCCCGGCGGGGGTCATAGATTTCCATGTGATGCTCCTTCTTATAAGCGGCGACTTCAGCGACGACCTGCATGCGCCGTTCCAATATTTTCGTCAAATCCCGGTCCAATACGTCGATTTCCCGGCGACATTCTTCTAATTCCATACACTAGCCCTTCCCTTCTGC
>CABMPA010000219.1 GCA_902388315.1 uncultured Megasphaera sp.
GAAGCGGGCCGGGAACACGTCGGCAAAGGCGGCATCGTCCGCGACATCCAGGTCCACCGCGACGTCATCCGCCACGTCACGGACGGCATCGCCGACTGCGGCTTGTCGCCGCTGGGCCTGACTTTTTCGCCCATCAAAGGGGCCGACGGCAATATTGAATATCTCTTGTACAGCCGTAAAGATGACCCGTGCCATAACGATATCACCGACGCTGTCGTCGATGATATCGTCGGTAAATCCCATGAAATGTAGGTGATCCCCATGCGTATCGGTATTTTCCCGAACCTCGTCAAACGCGAAAGTGCTGCCATTGTCCAGCAGCTGATCAAAATCTGTGAAAAACATGGCATTGAATATTACCTGCCGGCTTACGTCAGTGAGAGCCGCCAGCCGGCCTATCAGCGCATCGGCGCCGAACATCTGCGGCCGCGCATGACCATTTACAGCACCATCGACGTGGCCATGATCCTCGGCGGCGACGGGACCATCCTCAAGATGGCCAAGCAGTTCGCTGAAGCCGATGTGCCGGTCTGCGGCATCAATCTCGGCTCCCTGGGCTTCCTCTACGAAGTCGAGACGAAGACCCTGGAAAAGCGGATGGAAGATATTCTGGCCGGCCGCTATTTCCTGGAAGAACGGATGATGCTCCATTCGGAACTGTGTTATGAAGACGGCCTGGTCCAGGCCCTGCCCGACGCCCTCAACGACATCGTCATCGGTCACGGCAATGTAGGCAAGCTCATCCGCATCGACCTCAGCATCAACGGGCACTTCATCCAGCAGTATCCCGGCGACGGCCTCATCGTAGCTACGGCGACGGGGAGTACAGGCTATACCTTCTCCAGCGGCGGCCCGATCGTCGCGCCCAGCGTGCCCTGCATCATGGTTACGCCCATCTGCCCGCATCTGCTGCTCAAAGTGCCCCTGGTCCTGCGCGATGACGACCAGGTGTCGGTCACCGTGGCCAACAGCCGCAACAGTGTCCGCGTCTCTGTCGACGGCATGATGGACCAGGAACTTATGCGCAATATGACCCTCCAGGTCCGCAAGTCCGACCACGTACTGAAGATCATCCGCTTCAACAAGAATTATTTTTATAGCAACTTATTTACGAAAATGATGGGAAATGATTGACATGTATCCATTCCGCAATGCCGTTACGGTATCACATATGATGACGGAACCCTATGCCCGCCGGGCCCATGTCCTCGTCGACATGACCTGCGGCAACGGCCATGACACGGCCTTTCTGGCCCGCACTATGCCCGATGACGCCGTTCTCTACGCTTTCGATATCCAGCCCTGTGCCATTGAGCGCACGCGCCAGCGCCTGCAGGACGAGGGGCTGGGGGATAAAGACGTCCGCTGCTGCTGCGGCTCTCATGAACAACTGCTGGCTGATGTATCGTCAGATGTTGACATTATCGTGTTTAATTTAGGCTATTTGCCGTCTGGTGACCATAAAATTCATACAAATTGTGAAATAACACTAAAAGCTATAAAAATAGGCTTGAATAAAATTGCGATAAATGGGATAATTATGATAGCAGCCTATCCCGGTACGGAAGCCGGGGCTTGTGAAGAACGAGCGCTGCGGTCCTATTTACAGACCATACCCCAGCAGGACTTCCATATTTCGTCCTGGCAGCCCATCAATGAGGTGCATTGTCCACCCGTATTATATATTGTACAGAAAAGAGGGAAACGTCATTATGAAGAGATTCCGTTACACCAAGATTAAAGAAATTGTCCAGTCCCGCCCTATCGAAACGCAGGAAGAATTAGCCAAGGCCTTGCAGGAAGAAGGCATTGAAGTCACCCAGGCTACGGTTTCCCGCGATATTAAAGAACTCATGCTCATCAAGGTTCCGACCAGTGACGGCCATTATCGTTACGCCTTGTCGCCGGAACAGAATATGCTCATGTCCAAGAACCGCATGGCCCGTCTTTTCCAGGACTCCATCGTCCGCGTCGATTCGGCCTATAACCAGATCATCGTCCATACCCTGCCCGGTTCGGCTAATCCCATCGCCGCTGCTATCGACCATGCCCGCTGGGAAAATGTCATCGGCACTTTGGCTGGCGATGATACGGTCCTCCTCATCATCAAGGACACGGAAACGGTCCCGAAACTGGTCAAGCTTATCGTATCGCTGATGAAGGAATGAGGCCCTTATGCTGCAGTCCCTGCACATCCACAATTTTGCTCTGATTGAAGACCTGTACCTTACCTTTGGCGACGGGGTGACGATTTTTACCGGCGAAACCGGTGCCGGTAAATCGATTCTCCTCGACGCCATCGGCATGTTGTCAGGCAAACGCGCATCGGCATCGTTCGTCCGCCACGGGACGGGCTCGTTCCTCGTCGAAGGCGCGTTCTTTTTTTCTCCTTTGCCAGAAGGACTGGAAAAGCTGCTGACTGATAACCACATCGAAGTCGATGAAGGCCAGCTCATCATTTCCCGCCAGTTCCAGCGCAGCGGCCGCGGGACCATCCTGGTCAACGGCACGCTGGTGCCGACGACGGTCCTGCGGCGGATCGGGGCCTACCTGCTGGATATCCATGGCCAGTTCGATAATAACCTGATATTCAACCCGTCGTATCACGTGGCCATCCTCGACGGCCTTACGGAAGACGTCCGCCAGGCCCGCCAGGACTATGACGGACTATACCGGCAGTGGCACCAGACGGAAGGGGAAATCAAGGCCCTGCGCCACGATGAAAGCGAAAAGGCGCGGATGCTCAGTATCCTGGCCTTCCAGATCAAGGAAATCGAAGGGGCCGCCCTGAAAGAAGGGGAAGACGACGAGCTGGAGCAGAAAATCAATAAGGCGTCGCATGCAGAGCACATCAAGGATAACCTCAAGGAAGCCATGTTTGCCCTGGAAGGGAGCGAACGCCAGCCCGGCGTCATCGAACAGATCGAAACCATTCACCGCAGCCTGGAAAAGGCGTCGGCTTACGATGAAGCCTTCAGTGCCCTGGCTGGGAAAGTCGAGACGCTGTCATATGAAATCGAAGATGTCCACGACGGCCTCCTGCGCTACGCCGATTCTTTTGATTTCGATGAAAGGGCCCTGGATGCCATGCAGTTCCGCCTGGCATCCATTGAAAAGCTCAAGCGCAAATACGGCTTTACCGTCGCCGATATCCTGCAATTCCTGGCCAAGGCCAAGGCCGATTACGAACGG
>CABMPA010000220.1 GCA_902388315.1 uncultured Megasphaera sp.
GAGATTTCAAAGAGCATCTGCGGCTGTGTATAGTACTGGACCGACACGGACAGGGCACCGTAAATCTTATGGCCCGGTTCGGCTACCATGCGTTCGGCCACTTCCTTCTGGACCATGACGACGATGCGCTTGATGGGCAGCTTCTGTTCCAGGAGCTTCATGATGATCGGCGTCGTGATATAGTAAGGCAGGTTGGCACAGACCGTGAAAGGCTGGTGATTCATGACTTCTTCGATGTCGATGCGCAGGATGTCGCCGTGGACGACGCGCACGTTGTCATAGTGTTCCAAGGTCTTGTCGAGGACGGGCAGCAGATGGTCGTCCAGCTCGACAGCCGTGACAGCCGCGCCCGTTTCGGCCAGAGCCTGGGTCAGCGTGCCGATGCCCGGCCCGATTTCCAGGACCGGATCGCCTTCTCCGAGTTCGGCAGCGTCAGCAATATCATCGACGACGGCATGACGGATGAGGAAATTCTGGCCCAGTTTCTTATTCATGCGCAGGCCAAAGCGTTTGACGACGTAGCGGACGACGTCGGGATTGGATAAATCGACTTCTTTCATTTATTTCACCTCGCAAATCTGACGGAGGGCATCGTCCCATTCGTCACGGGTGACGCCGTAATGGTTCAAGCGTTTCAAAAACTGTTTGGCATTGCCATAGCCGATACCCAGGATGGCACCGACTTCGGCCCGGCGGTCGGCCGCATCGGGCGTCCCGTTGAGGCCGGCTGCGGCAATGTCCTGCATGGTGAACGTTTCCTGCGGTTCATACGTCGCACAGCGGACTTTGGACAAGGCCAGGCGGATGGCTTCCGGCGAGGCCTGTTCGACGCCCAGGTCATTGTTGGCAATGGCATCTTTCCTGGGGATAAAGGCGTGTTTGGCATCGGGGAAGCGGTCGGTCAGGAACTTGCGTATCTGTTCGCCTGCCCGGTCGGGATCGGTCAGGATGATGATGCCCCGCTTTTCATAGGCACAGCGTATCTGTTCCAGCGTATGGGGCTTCAAATTGAAGCCATCCGTCGTAATCATATCGACGTCGATATGGCTGGCCCGGATGCGGGCGACATCGGACCGGCCTTCGACGACGAGGACTTCCTTAATCATGAGCGGCTCCTTCCCGGTGTTCGGCAATATATTGAGCGGCACTGAGGATAGCCAGGACATTGTGTTCAAAGACGATGCCGCCCTGGAGATAAATCAGGTACGGGTCGCGGATAGGACCGTCGGCGGACAATTCGATAGACGAACCCTGGACGAAGTCACCGGCAGCCATGATGATTTTATCAGCATAGCCCGGCATATCGTCGGGGATGGGCGTGACGTGGGCATCGACAGGCGAGAAGGACTGGATTCCCTGGCAGAAAAGGCACATATTCTCTTCGTTTTCCAGGTAAATCGTCTGAATCAGGTCGACGCGCGGGTCCTGGACGGCCGGCGAAACCTTGAAGCCCATTTTTTCAAAGACAGCCGCTGCAAAGACAGCGCCCTTGATGGCCTGAGCCGTGACGTGGGGCGCCATGAAGAAGCCCTGGAAAAAGAGACGGTAGCCGGCCGCATAGGAACCGAGTTCGTCGCCCAGTCCCGGCGCCGTCAAGTAGTCGGCTGCGGCGTGGACCAGTTCTTCCTTGCCGGCAATATAGCCGCCTGTCGGAGCGATGCCGCCGCCAGGGTTCTTGATGAGCGAGCCGGCGATGATGTCGGCACCGGCTTCAATCGGTTCTTCTTCAGCAGCAAATTCGCCATAGCAGTTATCGACGAAGCAAATCGTCTGCGGGCTGACTTTCTTGACGACAGAAATAATCGAACGGATATCGTCAATCGTCAGGGACGCCCGCGTGCTGTAGCCGCGGGAACGCTGGATGAGGACCAGTTTCGGCTGCTTTTCAGCGACGGCTGCTTCAATACCTGCCAAGTCGTAGGCATTGTCCTTCAAGGGGACTTCTTCATAGCGGACGCCTTTTTCCTTCAAAGAGTGCGGTGTTTCATGGGCATAGCCGATGACGCCCTGCATCGTATCATAAGGGGCCCCGATAAGGCTCATCATGAGGTCGCCCGTCTGCAACAGGGCCAGCAGGACCGTCGCCAGGGCATGGGTTCCCGATACGAAATGAGGACGGACAATGGCTTTTTCGGCCTTGAAGACGCGGGCAAAAACCTCATCGAGCTTTTCCCGGCCCATGTCGCTATAGCCATAGCCCGACGTACCGGCAAACTGGTACGAAGAAATCTGGGCTTCCTTATAAGCGGCCAGGACTTTCGCCGTATTATGGAGACAAATCGTATCAATGCGTTCAAACTGGTCCGCACATTCGGCCAGCGCTTCTTTTCGTAATGTTTCTAAATCCAAAGACAATGTCATGATTCCTTTCTATAGTGAATATGTAGTGGTTAGTGGTTAGTGAATAGTAGTTAGGGGTTAGGGGCTCTCCTCATAGGAGAGCTGTCAGCTGCGGGCCGCCGGGACAGCCCCTACGGAGATTGCTTTTTTCCTTACAGTCCGCTGTTTCGCAGGTCGCAGATCGCTGAAGGAAACCTCTCCGCCTTACGGCACCTCCCCTATCAGGGGAGGCTTTCGGCTCTCCTCATAGGAGAGCTGTCAGCTGCGGGCCGCCCTCTGGGACGGCCCCTACGGAGGTTGCTTTTCTACTTGCCGCCTGCGCCTTCCCGTCATGGGAAAGGCACATCCCCCAGCACAGCCTGTATCAATGCTTCTTCTCCATCGTACTGGTCCTTGTCGTACCAGTGGATATAGGGCATGCGTTTGAACCACGTGAGCTGGCGTTTGGCAAAGCGCCGCGTCCGGGTCTTGATGCGGGCTGCGGCGTCATCGAGGGGCATCTGTCCCTGGAGATACAGGGCCAGTTCCTGATAGCCGATGGCCTTCATGGCCTGGCAGTCCGTCGGGATGCCCTTGTCCAGCAGGTACCGCACTTCATCGACCCAGCCGGCGGCAATCATGGCGTCGACGCGCTCTTCAATGCGCCGGTATAAGACATCCCGCGGCAGGCGCAGACCGATGACGTAAGCGTCATAGACTACATCCCGGGCCTTGCCGGCCCGGACGAAAGATTTCCCTTCGCCCTGCTCGATGGCGCTGACCAGGC
>CABMPA010000221.1 GCA_902388315.1 uncultured Megasphaera sp.
ATGATGATGGCTTCACGCAGGGTGTTGGTAAAGTCGCTGATGGACTCTTTGACGACCTGCGGCTGGTCCGATACCTGGTGGATTTCCATACCGGCCGGCAAATCGGATTTGACGCTGTCCTGTAATTTCTTCAAGTTTTCGCCGAGCTGGAGGTTATTGCCGCCGCTCTTCATGGACAAGGCGATGCCGACGGCAGGCTTGCCATTATAGAACATCTTCGGGTCGGCCGGTTCCGTATAGCGCCGTTCGACCGTCGCGATATCGCCCAGGCGGAAGACGCGGCCATTGGCATTGATAGGCAGGTTGCGGATGGCTTCGACGTCTTCAAAGACACCGGACAGGCGCAAATAGACGTTATCCGACTGGGTATCGACCATACCGGCCGGTGTCATCTGGTTCTGGCCTTTGACGGCATTGGCAATCGTCGTCGGCGCAATGCCGAGTTCTGCCAGTTTGGAATTGGCCACTTCGATATAGACCTTTTCCGACTGTTCGCCGACCAGTTCGACTTTGCTGACATCGTCGACAGACATCATCATGCGGCGGATCTTTTCGGCCTTCTGGCGCAATTCTTCATAAGAATAGCCATCGCCTGTGATGGCATAAATAGAGCCGTAGACGTCATCGAAGCGGTCGTTGTAATAAGGGCCGTAAACGCCTTCCGGCAAATCCTTCTTCATATCTTCCGTCAAATTGCGGACTTCATGCCAGGTACTGCGGATGCTGTCACGCGGCGCCTTATCATCGAGGTAGACATAGATGACCGACTGGCCGGGCCGGGAATAACTCTTGATATAGTCCAGGTTCGGCGTATCCTGCAATTTCTTTTCGATTTTATCCGTGACCTGTTCCTGCATCTGTTCGGCCGTGGCACCGGGCCAGGCGACGGAGACGACCATGGTCCGCACGGTATACGTCGGGTCTTCCATGCGGCCGAGCTTCATGTAGGAGAAAATGCCGGCAATGGCGATGAGGATGATGAAGTACCAGACGAGGACGCGGTTATGGATAGAGACTTCCGATAAATTTTTCATTCATCTTCCCCCTCTACGCGGACGATCTGGCCTTCACGGAGTTGATGGACGCCGGCCGTGACGACGACATCGCCGCGGCTGAGACCCGTGACTTTGACCGTATTATCGCCAAAATCCTGGACCGTCACGTCTTTCAGGGACAAGGTCTTGTCCTTGCCGACGACCCAGACCTGAGGCGTGTCGCCCGTCTGGTAGATGGCGGCCAGCGGCAGGACGAAAGTATCTTCGGCAGCCGCCTGTTCACTGCCGTTGGCGACGGTCGCCGTCATGCCGAGCTGCATGCCGTCCGGTGGATTAGGCAGGGAAATATTGACCTGATACGTCCGCGATGCGGCGTCGGCCATAGGAGCCACTTCGCGGACGACACCGGCAGCTTGCTGATTCTGGAGGGCCCAGAACGTGACGGTCACGTTCTTGCCGACTGGGAAATCAGCCAGTTTATTTTCCGGTACATTGACCTGGACTTCCAGGTCCCCCGAATGGACCAGCGTAACCACGGTCTGGCCGGCTGCGACGACCTGGCCCACTTCTGCCGATACGGCTGAGATGACGCCGTCGGCATCGGCTGTAAGCTGCGTATAGGACAACTGGTTTTCCTGGGCCTGCTGGGCAGCCAAGGCCTGGTTATACTGGGCCGACGCCTGGTCATAAGCCGTCTGGTACTGGTCCAGGACGGACGCACTGATAGCATCCATATTGTATAACTGCTGATAGCGGGTCAAGTTGGACTGGGCCAGCTGGAGCTGGGCAGCCGCTGCGTCGACCTGAGCCTGGGTCTGATTGACGGCCTGGGCCACGTCTTTCGGGTCGACCGTCATCAGGACGTCGCCGGCATGGACCTGCGAGCCCAGCTGCACGTTACGGGCCGTAATGCGGCCGCCGGCCTGGAAAGACAGATTACTCTGATAACGCCCCTTGACCGTCCCCGAATAGGTACCGGCCGTCGTGCCCGCCGTTTCACTGCCGATCTGGATGGCCTTGACCAGCTGGGGCCGTTCGGCGGTCTGCGTCTGCTGGCCGCAGCCGGTCAGGCCAAAGACGGTCAGGACGGCCACGACCAGGGCCGTACATTTCCAATCGCATTTCATAGCTTCATCTCCTTCGTGGGATTAAGTGCGGCGATATCCGCTTCAGCGGCATTGTCTGCCACTTGGTGCATGATCTGCAAGGCCGGATCCAGCGCCGCTTCGTCGATGCCCCGGACGATGACATCGACCCATCGCTTGAGGATGCCTTCCATCGTATCCTGCAAATCCCAGGCTTTCGGCGTCAAATAGAGATACTTATAGCGCCGGTCCGTCCCCTGCTGGCGGCGGCTGACGAAGCCCTTCGCTTCCAGCATCTTCAGATTGCGGGCCACCAAAGCCTTATCTGCCTGCATGACCTGGCAGAGCTCATTCTGCCGGCAGCCGTCGTGACTGTATAAACTAAGGAGCGTCACATGCTCCGAATAAGATAAATCCCAAGGACGGCACGCTTCAGCCACATAGGCTTGAGAACGCTGGTTGATGACACTGAAATCATGACCAGCCTTCAAATAATCCATGTCAGGACCCTCTTTCCTTGAATAATTAGTTGATTTGCTCAACTATTTGTTTCCAGTATAGCAAAAAGGACGGGAAAAAGCAAGGGACGCCCATAGGGCGTCCCCTACGCACGGCCACGGGCCGTGTGTTTTTTTGCGACCTGCGAACGGCGGCCTGCGGACTGCGAACCTCAATGTATCCGCCGGCTGATTTTTTTCCCGACGACGGGGATTTTTTCGATGTCTTCGGCTGTGAGGGCCCGGAAGACGATGAGGCCGACAAGGTAGACCAGGGCCGCGGCGGCCATGGCGGTGATGGTGGCCACGGCGTTGCCGCAGAGGACGAACAGGGCGTGGTGGACAAGCCAGGCCGTACCGGCCATGGCGGCGCCGGCCAGGAAGAGTTTGCCGACGTAGCCCCACTGGACACGGTAGGCAATGTATTTGCGGGCAAAGTAGAGGTTGAGCGCCGTAGCGACGGCCAAATCGGCATTGGTCGCCCAGGCGGCGCCG
>CABMPA010000222.1 GCA_902388315.1 uncultured Megasphaera sp.
GAAAGAGAGGGAGCCTTATGTATTGCACGGAAGTCATGGTTAAACAACATGCCAATATTTCACGGATGCTGAAAGTCATTAAAGAATCGTGTTGCGCTATTCTGGAAGGTGCCGAAATCGACCAGCAGGAATTTGCTGAAATCCTCGATTTCATCCGCCGCTATGCCGACGGCCACCATCACCGCCGGGAAGAACTCGTCCTCTTCCCCGAAATGGTCGACCACCTGGAAGAAGTCGCATCCATCATCATCAAGCACGGCATGCTCGTCGAACACGACCTCATCCGTGCCCACGTCCGGGCCCTCGACGAAGCCCTGAAACTCTACGCCCAGGAACCGAAGACGGAATATAAACTCCAGATCCTGACCGAAGCCATGGCCTATGCCAACCGCCTGCAGCAGCACGTAGAAAAAGAAAACAACGTCGTCTACCCCCTGGCAGACCGCGGCCTGTCCGATGACATCAAAACAAAAATCGACCAGACCGTAAAAGACATGGAACAAGAAGAAGGCCCGGAATTCACCCAGGGCTACATGGAACTCCTGGACCGCCTGGAAAAGAAATATAAAATCGCGTAAGGCGGATTGTGGGCCGCCCGCAGGCCGCAGTTCGCAGGCCGCCGGCCGCAAAAAAAATGGCCAGCGGCCATATGCGCAGGGGCCGTCTCGGCTCTCCTAACCATTAGCTGCTAGCCACTAACCACTTAAAAAGGGACTGTCGCACGAAGGCTTCTACCATCATGCGAGGTCCCTTTTGCTTTATAGTTTGTAGTACAGAGTTTGTAGTTTGCAGAGAAAACCTTCAAATTTAAAGCCATCCGCTAACAACTAACTGCTAGCCACTAACAACTTTAAAGGGCTTGTCGTCGTGCGACAAGCCCTTTTTTTATGCCAAGACACATTCTGTCTACCTGACTATATATAATAGATAACCCAAGGAGGCGATAGATATGAAACAAATCGACGTAGTACAAGCACAGCAAGATATCCAGTTCATCTATAACTGCTATAAGAAATTTGGCCTTGACGTGGACGAATGTCGGGCCGTCCTTAAAGAACGCGACTGCTGCGAACACCGCGACAGTGACGGTCATCTGCTCTTGGATAGTGCCAGCTCTCTGACGATGATAGATAGTGCCAAGCATTGCCAGGATACGTATATCTGCAAAAAATGCCATACTGTTTTTTCGCTGAAAATCGACCCAGATACGCAGGAATACAGCTACCATGAAGTCTTGAGATATAACAGCCTGGATGACCTTCTCAAGCCGGATTTCATAGGACACATCGAAAAATGTTATCATATTTTGGACAGGATGCAGCAGTTCACGCCCAAAGATGTCACTTTTTTCCACAACAATATTAAGCTTCAGGACGAACTGATTCAGCGCGAAACCCGTCGACAAACGGCTATCTTAGAGAAATTGGATCACATCACGCTGGACCTGCCCTATTACGATAAGTTTTCAGCTAAACACATCCGCAGTATCCTCTTTCCCCTGCACAAGCAGATGCAATTCATGACATTTTGGGTCCTAAGTTTTTCCATGCCTGTCTTTAATACCCTCGATTATTATGATCGCACGGTCAATCTCCTCGACGACATACCGGGGCTCAATATGGACGAAGCGCTCATGCTTATCGAAGACTGCTTCAAAAAGGCCGGCACGACCTTGCAGGAAAGCCGGCGCCGTTATGCCTGGGAACCCGTCTGTAATCACCGCGATGAACAGGGTAACCTGCTGATCCATAATCTGCCGAATATGGTACAGACCGTTGAATGTGAACGCTGCCATGCCGTCTTTGCCCTAAATTTCAACGAACAACTGGGAAAATACATCCATGGCTACCTCTTGGACGACTGCCACTTCTACGACTTCGAACGGACTGGCGTCGCCGAGAAAGCAGAAGAAGTCCTGGCAAAAGACAAACTCTCCCACGTCCATTCGCTGACGGACTATTACCGCATGCGCGAAGAATTGAAAGAACAGTACCAGGCCGTTACGGAAGATAAAATGGCCTGCTGGGAACTGGTGGGACGCCTGAATACCTGCCTCTTAGAAATCGATGGCCTGAATACCTTCACGCGCCACCAGGTCGAAGACAGCGTATTGTATGCTGAAAAAGAAATGATGGACCGCTATCTCTGGCAACATGAACTCCAAAAACAGCTCAAAGCCAGACTGAAAGAATTCGGCACCCTTCCGTCCCTAAAGTATCCTTGGTATAATAAGGAGAACACGACGGCAGAAGATAAAGAAAAAGGAAAGATACTGCATGGCACCTTTATTAGGCCTTGCAACAATTAAGGAACAGGCCCTAAAGGGGCCGTGGTTCTTTTTCTAGGAGAGCTAGCAAAGCTGACTGAGAGGTTGTATTGTCCTCCTCAGATGCTATAGTGAAGCTAGAACTTGTACTTTACAGGAGGGATGATTATGGACAGAAGTGAACAGACCAAGAAGAATCAGACCATCAACTTATATACGTGGGGCTTAGAACTCTTCTCTCAAGGCGGCCACGTCCGGGATGCGGAGAAAGTCGGCTGGATGCTGATAGAAAATGCGGCCACCCAGGGCGACCGGGACGCCCAGAACTATTTGGGCGATGCCTATTTTTACAGCTATAAGAAAGATGAAAAAGCCGCCTTTTGGTACACCAAGGCTGCCGAACAAGGCCTGCCGGAAGCCCAGGCCATGCTGGGGATGCTCTATCTCCTGGGACGCGGCGTCACGCGGAATTATGCCAAGGCTCTCCATTACTTTGAACAAGCCCTGCAGGGCGGCGAACTCAACGTCGAAGCTGCCGTGGCCCAATATTGGCTGGGCCAGATGTATAAAGAAGGCATCGGCGTCCCCAAAGACATAGAAAAAGGCGAAAAACTAATCCGTCTGGCCGCCGTCAATGGCTATGAACCAGGGCTGAAACCCCAGAAAATCCGCAAGCAAATGGGCGAGAAGTAAAAACGCAGGCCGCAGTTCGCAGGTAGCCGGCCGCCTCGGACTCAGATGCGGCGTTCCGCCGCGATAAACTCAAACTAACAACGACGCTTCGGGAAACCCTCAGCGCGTAGC
>CABMPA010000223.1 GCA_902388315.1 uncultured Megasphaera sp.
CTGGCGAGTGCTGCCGACAATGAAGGCGCAGCCTATACGACGGGCGTCGCCAGCGTCGACCAGCACATGGATGCCGCAGCCAGGGCCAAGGCAAAGGCCGCTAAGGCTGCCAAGAAGGCAGGGAAGACGAAAAAGGACCAGACTGGCAAGACGGCGCCCGTATCGTCCCAGCCGGCTGCAGCAGCCAGCACAGCCGCTAAGCCTGCAGCCATAGGCAATGTCCCGCGGTCGGCGAAACCCGCCGGAGCCCGCGGCGTCATGCGTGACTATAATCCCGTGACCGATGCGGCGCCGGCTGAACCGATGGCCATTAGGGAAACGCATTTCCAGTTCCGTGAAACGCTGCTCCTGCGGCCCAAGACGGACATGATCGTCATCCATCACGTCGGCATCCCCGATGGCGATACGTCGGCAGCGGCTATCCATCGCGCCCATCTGGCCAACGGCTGGGCCGGTATCGGCTACCATTACGTCATCCGCAAAGACGGGACCATCGAACGGGGGCGCCCGCTGGCTGCGGTCGGGGCTCATGCCGAAGGGCAGAACTACCATACGGTTGGCATCAATGTGACGGGCAACTTTGAAAAGGAAATCCCCACGCCGGCCCAGATCCACTCCCTGGAAGGGCTGGTCGCCTGGATTTGTAAAATCTACAGCATCGTGCCGGGACCGTCTACCATCGTAGGCCACCGCGATGTCAACAGCACGGACTGCCCGGGCCGCAATCTCTACAGCCTGCTGCCGCAGATCCGCAAGGATGTCGCCCAGAAGCTGAACGGCATGGATTCGTCCGATGAAGACAAGCTGAAAAAGACGAATTTCCTCAAGATGAGCCGCAAAGAACGGGAAGCCATCATCATGCAGGGCGCATCGGTCTTCTAATCGCTACTGGCAGGGGCCAGTGAACTATGATATAATTAAATAGTTGCAGTTGAATCACGATAAGGGCTGCGCATGGAACGCCTTGTTACCAGGGACTTCATGCGACAGCCCCAATTTGTCATGAGGTAAAAACGATATGAAGCAATTCTTTCAATGGATGAATCAAGATGAAAATATCCGCTCTGCCGTGGCTGCTTTTTCCCAGCCCGGCTGTCATAGTATCTATGGCCTCAGCGGTTCCGTCAAGAGTGCCCTCGTCGCCAAGGCCCTGACGGAAAAGCCGGGGCAGGCCGTCCTCGTCGTCCCGTCGCGGGAACAGGCTGCGGTCTGGATGGCGGACCTGGCCTTTTTGGCACCGGACCTGCCCGTCCTGGACTTTCCCGTCGTCGACAAGGCCGTCTTTACGACGACGGCCAAGAGCCTGGACCGGACGGCCCGGCAGATGGAGGCCTTAGGCCGCCTGCGCCAGGGCGACCGGCTCCTGATCCTGGCAGCGCCGGAAGAAGCGGCCCAGTATGTCATGGCACCGCAGCGTATCGACGCCGGCGCTATGGATGTCGCCATCCATCAGGACTACGACCGCGATGACTTATTGCAGCACCTCGTCGACGCCGGCTATGAACGGGTCGACATGGTCGAACGGCGCGGTCACTTTTCCGTCCGCGGCGATATCATCGATATTTATGCCGTCAATGAACCACAGCCCCTGCGCCTGGAATTCTTCGGCGACGAACTGGAAAGCCTGCGCACGTTCGATGCAGACAGCCAGAAGTCACAGGACCAGCGGGAAAAGGCCCGCATCCTGCCCATTTCCCTGACCGTCCAGGATGACGAGAAATATACGCTCCTGGACTATGCCGGACAGGGCGTCATCATCTGGGATGAACCGAACCGCGTCCGCGAAGGCCTGAAGAAAGTCCTCAAGGAGTCCGACGACTATAAGGGGCGCCTGGCGCCCTGGAAAAACCTGGTCACGGCCCAGCGCCCAGGGCCGCAGCTCGTCTTGTCGCTCATGGCCCAGTCTGTGCCGGATATGATGATGGACACGTCGGCCAGCTTTGCTGTCAAGATGATGGCCAGCTTCCAGAAGCAGTTCAATCTCCTCGAAGAAGAAGTGGACCATTGGCGGAACCTGGATAATACCATCCTCTTCGTCATCAACAGCCGCGACCGGCGGGCTTCGCTCCAAGCCTGGATGAAGCAGCATGAACTGCCGTTCCAGGCCTATGACGATGACCAGAGTACACCAGGCGGCGTCTACGTCGTCGAAGGGGAAATCCACGACGGCTTCGAGCTGCCCTATGCTAAAATCGTCGTCGTCGCCGAACGGGATGTCTTCGGAACCCAGAAGCGGCGCCTGCGCCATCATGCGGCCAAAGGCCAGGAAATCAACGTCTTTACCGACCTCAAGCCCGGCGATTACGTCGTCCACGAAGTCCACGGCATCGGCCGCTACATCGGCATCAAGACCATTGAAATGGACGGCGTCCACAAGGATTATCTGGAAATCCACTATGCCGGCAAGGATATCCTCTACGTGCCGACGGACCAGCTGTCCCTCTTGCAGCGCTATATCGGCAATGAAGGGGACACGCCGAAATTACAGAAAATGGGTGGGTCCGACTGGCAGAAGACGCGGGCCAAGGCCCAGAAGTCCATTACCGACCTGGCAGAGAAGCTCGTCGCCCTCTATGCCAAGCGGGAAGTCGTCCAGGGCTATGCCTTTCCGCCGGATACGCCGTTCCAGAAGGAATTTGAAGAAGCCTTTCCTTATGAAGAAACGGAAGATCAGCTGAAAGCCGTCCGCGACATCAAGGCCAGCATGGAACGGCCGACGCCCATGGACTGCCTGGTCTGCGGCGACGTCGGTTTCGGCAAGACCGAAGTGGCCATGCGGGCCATCTTCAAAGCTGTCACGGCAGGCAAACAGGTCGCCGTCCTGGTGCCGACGACGGTCTTGTCGCAGCAGCATTTCCAGACCTTCATGGAACGCTTCGGCCCCTTTGGCGTCCACGTCGACGTCCTCAACCGTTTCCGCTCGTATAAAGAAAAGAAAGATATCCTGGCCCGGACCCTGACCGGCGATATCGACGTCCTCATCGGGACCCACAGCCTGCTCAACAAGAAGGTCAAGTTCAAGGACCTGGGCCTACTGGTCGTCGATGAAGAACAGCGCTTCGGCG
>CABMPA010000224.1 GCA_902388315.1 uncultured Megasphaera sp.
AAGGCCACATGGCGTATCCCTTGCTGGTATACGTCGAAGCCAGCATATCGAAGTCAGGGTTGCGCAGTTCGACGCCGTTTTCCGTCAGGCGGAAGGCACAGGGCGACATGACGGGCTGCCGCGTCTGCAAGGACGGCAGGCTGGCATCTTCCTTCATGACAGGGTCCCAAAAGAGGACGGTTCCCATCTTCCCTTCTTTAGTCGCTGCCGGTGCTGTATCCTGCACCTGGCGGAGTTCCGGCACCGTATGGACAGGCTGGGCCGGCGGCAGGAGTTCGTTCTTTTCCGTCGTCCCGTTGCCCAGGACATAGCTGATACCCAGGGGACGGCGGACATTGCGGATATTGATGGTCCGGCCACCGCTGACAGCCCGTCCCGGCAGGGTCAGCTGGACGTTTTCATCCTGCCAGGCCGCCGAGCCGTTCCGGGCTTTCGGCAGGCGGAACCAGTACGTCCCCTTGGCATGGTCGGCTTCACGGATGCCGTATTGTTCCAGTGCTTTGTCGGAGACGAGCCAGCGTCCCTGATCTTCAACGATTTCTAAATCTTTGATAGCTTCATTGGGAATCGGATTGGCTACGACAGGTACGCTGAAAGCCGGATCCGAGGCCTTGGCACTGTCCGTTACCGGTCCATTGGCCCAGGAAACAGCACTCAGGGACAGACAGATCAAGGCGGCCAGGCAGGACGACCGCATAGCATGGTTGTATTTCATCGTCATTTGCTCCTCACGAGGATTGGAAAAAAAGTTTTCAATCCTGTATAATTCTATGGTAACCGTGAACCTTTTCATGTTTCGTTCACATTGTTTCATTATACCACAACAAAGGGGTGTTTTATATTGCATCAATATCTATTTTTTATCGGTTCTTTTCCAATCCGGGCTTATGGGCTGTTATTTATGCTGGGCATCGTTTCTGCCGACATTACGGCTTACTATATCATGAAGCGCGACGGCCGGGGCTGGCACATCCATATCTTTGATTTCACCATGTACTGCGGCTTGTCGGGCATCGTCGGCGGCCGTCTGTGGGATGTCTTCTTCTTCGACTGGGCCTATTATCACAATCATCTGACGGAAATCCCCTACGTCTGGCAGGGCGGCATGGCCATCCAGGGCGGCCTGCTCTTCGGCGCCGTCGCCGGCATCCTGTATACGAAGTATCATCATATCGATACCTGGGCCTTTGCCGACCTCCTGGCACCGGCCATCATCCTGGGTCAGTCCATCGGCCGCATGGCCAACCTCATGAACGGCGATGCCTTCGGCCATCCGACAGGCGGTAATTTCGGCATCGTCTATCCCGACACGACCCTGGCCTATCACACCTACGGCAGCCAGCCCTTGTGGCCGGCCGAAGTCTGGGAAGGCCAGATCGACGTCCTGGTCTTCGTCGCCCTGCTCCTCTACAGCTGCTTCCCCCATAAGAAAGGGCAGGTCTTCTGCCTGTACGTCATGCTCTATGCTGTCGAACGGTTCTTCCTGGAATTCCTCCGCGGCGACTACGTCAACTTGACACTGGGACTGAAATCAGCTCAGATGACCAGCGTCATCGCCTTTGTCATCGCCCTGGTCATCTTCATCGTCCTCCAGTTCAAAGGGAGCGTGGATGAAAAGCAGGGTGCCTAAGGCACCTGCAGGCCGCAGTTCGCAGGCCGCAAGCACCGCAGGGCCGTCCCCAAGCCTTTCCAGCCCGTCAGGTGCCGACCAACGGAAGGCGCAGGACGGTTGCTGGAACGGACAGCAGAGGCTGGCGGCCCGCCTGAATCTTTGTACACGCAAAAGAGGCTGTTGCATTGAGCAAAAACATGAGCTTAATGCAACAGCCTCTTTTGATGTACGGGATTCCCACAAGCGGGACGCCCTCTGGGCGTCCCCTGCGAGCCGCTAGCAGCTAACTGCTAGGGCTACTTTCCTTCCCGTTCCAGGGCATCTTTCAGGGTATGCCATGCCAGGACGGCGCATTTTACGCGGGCCGGCATGTTGGAGATGTTCTTCAGGGCGATGGCGTCCTCCAGTTCTTCCAGCTGGTCATCGTCTGTGACTTCCCGCTTAATCATGTCCAGGAAGAGGTCGACCAGGCGCAGGGCTTCTTTGACGGTCTTGCCTTTGATGAGGTCGATCATGATGTCGGCCGAAGCCTGGCTGATGGCACAGCCATGACCGGTATAAGCGGCATCTTTGATGACGCCGTCCTGGATGTCGGCCTGGAGGGTGATGTCATCACCGCAGCTCGGATTGTGGCCGTGTTCACTGAGGTTGGCATCTTCCAGGGGATGTTTATTTTCCTGACACTGATTGTGTTCCAAAATGATGTCGGAATACAATTCGTTCATATTTTCCATGACTTTCTATCTCCTTAGTCTTTAAAACCCATCTGCTTGCGGACGAGGGGCAGTTTTTCCAGGAAGTAGTCGACTTCTTCCATGGTATTGTAGATATAGAAGCTGGCGCGGTTGGAAGCTTCTACGCCCAAGCGGGCTCCCAAAGGCTGTGCGCAGTGGTGGCCCGAACGGATGGCGATGCCGAAGCTGTCCAGGATGGTCGCTGCGTCATGAGGATGGACGCCGTCGATGGTAAAGGTGATGACACCGGTCTTTTCAGCCGGGTCGGTGCTGCCGATGATGTGGATATGGGGAATCTGTTTCATCCCTTCCAGGCAGTGACGGGTCAGTTCTTCTTCATGGGCTTCGATGTTATCCATGCCCAGGTCTTCCAAGTAGTCGATGGCAGCGTGCAGGGCAACGGCGCCTTCGACGTTCTGAGAGCCTGCTTCAAATTTGAAGGGCAGTTCGTTGAAGGTCGTCGACTGTTCCTTGACGTATTCGATCATGTCGCCGCCAAGGAGGAACGGTTCCATGTCTTCCAGAATGGCTTTCTTGCCGTAAAGGACGCCCGTGCTGGCAGAACCGCACATCTTGTGGCCCGAGAAGGCGAAGAAGTCGCAGTCCATATCCTGGACGTCGGTCTTCATGTGCGGTGTCGACTGAGCACCGTCGACGATGGCGATGGCTCCGACGGAATGGGCTTTGGCGACGATTTCCTTGACCGGGCGCT
>CABMPA010000225.1 GCA_902388315.1 uncultured Megasphaera sp.
CCCAGCGGACGGCATCGGAAATATTGCTCTTGCCGCTGCCATTGGGCCCGACGATAGCCGTAATGCCCTTGTCAAAGGTCAAGGTCGTCTTGTCTGCAAAGGACTTGAAGCCCCGCAGTTCCATTTTCAATAATTGCATAGTTTCTACTCTCTCTGTGGACTACCTGGACGGACACGGTATGGCGCCGTATGCAGTCCTGATTATTTACTCGTATATTTTATCATACCATAATTACCGGCCTGCCGCTACTACGTTCTCTTTGGCCGGAGGCAGGCAAAGTTTCTGTAAAATATCCGGGAAAACCTTGACGAGTTCTGTCTTAATGGATTATATTAGAATTTGGGTTTGAAGGCCCTTATTCTGCAGAAAGGGAGAGTACCGTAATGATTCAAGTTTATAAACACAGCAAC
The DNA here is from genome assembly GCA_902388315.1 of uncultured Megasphaera sp. GTDB lineage: Bacteria > Bacillota > Negativicutes > Veillonellales > Megasphaeraceae > Megasphaera. The sequence goes on from CABMPA010000225.1 coordinate 412, forward strand.
GGCCATCTGGAAGACAATATTTCCCTGGCATCGGCTGAAAAAGGATCCTGGATCCACGTCGTAAATCCCGACTCCGAAGATTTACAGCTCGTATCCATGGTCACGGAAATCCCCACTGATGTTCTGAAAACCGCCTTGGACACGGAAGAACGTTCCCACGTCGAAATCGAAGACAACTACATCTTCGTCGTCATCAACATCCCGATCATCCTGGAAACGGACAGTTATGACACCCTGCCGCTGGGCATTTTCATTACACCGGACTTCATTATCACCCTCTGTATCCAAGAAACAGAAGTCATGCGCGCCTTTACGGAGAACAAGTATCCCCTGTTCTATACCTTCAAGAAGACGCGTTTCTTATTCCAGATTCTCTACCGCTCGGCGACGCTGTTCCTGCGCTACTTGATGCAGATCAACCGCCGGACCGACGACATCGAAGAAATCCTGCGCCATTCCATGCGCAACAAGGAGTTTTTCCTGCTCCTGGAATTACAGAAATCACTGACGTACTTCACCTCGGCCCTGCGCAGCAATGGCATCGTCATGGAACGGCTCATGCGCCTGCGCCGCAATACATCGCTCCATCATCTCATCAAGATGTACGAAGAAGACGAAGACCTGTTGGAAGATGTCATCATCGAGAACAAACAGGCTATCGAAATGGTCGAGATGTATTCCAATATCCTCATGAGTATGTCCGATACTTTTGCATCCATCATCTCAAACAACCTGAACCTGGTCATGAAATTCCTGGCGTCCATCACGATCCTGCTGGCCGTCCCGACGATCATCTTCAGTTTGTGGGGCATCAACGTGCCCGTCCCCTTTCAGGATACAGCAACCGGTTTCTACTACGTCGTGGGCATCGCCATGTGCTGCACCATCGTCGCCGTCATCATGCTCTGGCGGAAGGACCTATTTTGAAAGTCCCTTCACCATACTTTTGATGGGTTCAAAAGAGCGGCGGTGAATGGGACACGGCCCGTATTCCTGCAACGCTTCCATATGCATTTTCGTCAAATATCCCTTGTGGACGGCAAAGCCGTACTGGGGATATTTTTTATCGTATTCCACCATGAGCCGGTCACGCGTGACCTTGGCGATAATAGAGGCTGCGGCAATAGATGCGCTCAGGGCATCGCCGTGGACTAAAGACTTATGGGGCACGGTCAGCTCCCGGAGGGGCATGGCATCGACCAGGACGGCGTCGGCCGGTACGGCCAGGCCGTTCACTGCGTCGTACATGCCCTGCATGGTAGCGTGGTAAATGTCGAGTTCGTCGATTTCTTTTTCCGACTTGGCCACACAGGACACGGCGACGGCTTCGGCCATGATCTTATCGTAGAGTACGTCCCGCTTGGCTGGCGGGACTTTTTTGCTGTCATTGAGGCCGGGACATTCCCAATACGGCGGCAGGATGACGGCGGCTACCATGACCGGACCGGCGGCCGGACCGCGGCCGGCTTCGTCGATGCCGGCCACGTGGTACAGCCCTTCGTTATAGTAAGCCGTTTCCTGGGCATACATATGGAGGACCCGTTCCCGTTCGGCTTCTTCCCGGATTTTCTGGCGCATATAGGCAGCCGCCAGTTTGCGGACCGACACGCGGCCATCTGCTTTCATGGCTGCCAGGAGGTCCTGGACATCACCGCCAGCGGCCAGGCGGGCCTTGAGGTCAGCAACGCGGAGTTTCTCGATATCCATGGTCAGTCCTCCCCTTCGAAATCGCCCAGCCGGTCCAGTGAAATGGCGCCGATCTTGCCTTCGCGGAATTCTTTGAGGATGAGCTTATAGGTCTTTTCCAGATCGACGATGCCACCGGAAACGATACAGCCCCGCTTGCGCCCGATAGCTTCGATCGTATCCAGCGGCTTTTCACAAAGGCTGTCTAATTTATAACGGCCTTTCAGTTCGTCCGGATACTGGGCTGACAGCTGCTCGATGAGCTGCAGGAGGACTGTTTCCATATCGAAGACCGTATCGGAAATAGCCCCTGTCGCGGCCAGGCGGTAAGCGCTGACCTGGTTTTCCAGTTTCGGCCACAAGACGCCCGGCGTATCCAGCAGGTCGAGCTGGTCGCCGATGTGGACCCACTGCTTGCCCTTGGTTTCGCCGGGCTTATCGGCCGTCTTGGCGGCACTGCGGCGGGACAATTTATTGATGAGCGTCGACTTACCGACATTGGGGATGCCCAGGATCATCGTGCGGACGGCACGATTCTTGAGGCCCCGCGCCTTCCAGCGGGCCAGCTTCGGTGCCACCAGGGAACGGACCAGGGAAATGAGCTGTTTCACTCCCTTGCCGCCTTTACTGTTCAAAGCCAGGACTTTGCGGCCCTGCTGCTTATAATAGGCTACCCATTCATCGAGGACAGCCGGATCAGCCAGGTCGGCCTTGTTGAGGACGACGATGGACGGCTTGTCACCGATAAGGGACTTGATCATGGGATTGGTACTGCTCATAGGGATGCGGGCATCGACGAGCTCGATAACGACGTCGATGATCTTAAGATTTTCCTGAATAAGGCGCTTGGCCTTGGCCATATGGCCGGGATACCAGTTGATTATCATAGTGTTTCTCCTTTGGTGATGAGAAAAAAGGGCTTGTCGAACGACGACAAGCCCTTTTTAG
>CABMPA010000226.1 GCA_902388315.1 uncultured Megasphaera sp.
CGAATACCAGATTGACGAAGCCCGGGCCCTGGGCGCGTCGGCTGTGCTCCTCATCTGCGCCGTCCTCGACGACGACCGGCTGCGGACCTTCTTCCAGCTGGCCGATTCTCTGGGACTGTCGGCTCTGGTCGAAGCCCACGATGAAGACGAAGTGCACCGGGCCATCGCCATCGGCGCCCGCGTCATCGGCGTCAATAACCGCAACCTCAAGGACTTTACGGTATCCCTCGATACGAGCTGCCGCCTGCGGCCGCTGGTACCGAAGGACATCCTCTTCGTCGCCGAAAGCGGCATCAAGACGGCAGACCACACGAAGGTCCTGCGCGACCACGGCGTCGACGCCGTCCTCATCGGCGAAACCTTCATGCGCAGTCCCGATAAGAAAGCCATGCTCGACGAGCTGGCCGGAGGCTATCGTGGTTAAGGTCAAGTTCTGCGGCCTCAAGCGGCCCTGTGATATTGCCTGGGCCAATGAACTCCGGCCCGATTATGCCGGTTTCGTCTTTGCCGGCAAGAAGCGCCGCGTCAGCGACGACCAGGCCGCAGCCCTGCGCAAGGCCCTGGACCCGTCTATCCCGGCCGTCGGTGTCTTCGTCGATGACAGTCTGGAACACATAGGGCAGCTGGTGACGGCCGGGACCATCCAGATTGTCCAGCTCCACGGATGCGAAGACGACGTGATGATCGAAGCTGTCCAGCAGACCTTGAAGGTACGGGTCATCAAAGCCTTTTCCATCGCCAGCGAAGCCGATGTCCGGCAGGCCCGGTGCAGCCGGGCCGACTACATCCTGCTCGACCACGGCGCCGGCGGGACCGGGGACTGTTTCGACTGGGCCCTGCTGGCCCATATAGACAGACCGTATTTTCTGGCCGGCGGCCTCAATCCGGACAATGCCGCCCAGGCGGCAGCGCTCCAACCCTTTGCCCTGGATGTGAGCAGCGGCATTGAGACAGACGGCGTGAAAGACAAAGAAAAAATGAAACGATTCATGGCACAAATACGTGCTTACAGGAGGTAACTACATGAGTACAGGAAGATTTGGCCCCTTCGGCGGTCAATATATACCGGAAACATTGATGAATGAAATCCAGCGCTTGGAAAAAGCTTACAGCCATTATAAGAATGATCCCGATTTCCAGGCTGAACTGAAAGACTTGCTCGACAATTATGCCAACCGTCCGTCTCTGCTCTACTATGCCGAACGGATGACCAAAGACCTGGGCGGCGCCAAGATTTACTTGAAGCGCGAAGACCTGAACCATACAGGCGCCCATAAGATCAACAACGCCCTGGGCCAGTGCCTGCTGGCCAAGAAGATGGGCAAGACGCGGGTCATCGCCGAAACCGGTGCCGGCCAGCACGGCGTCGCTACAGCGACGGCAGCAGCTTTCTTAGGTCTGGAATGTGAAGTATTCATGGGCGAAGAAGATACGATCCGCCAGGCATTGAACGTCTACCGCATGGAACTCCTGGGTGCCAAAGTCCACGCCGTCACGTCGGGCTCGCGAGTCCTCAAGGATGCCGTCAACGAAGCCATGCGCGAATGGGTCAGCCGTGTCGACGATACGCATTACGTCATCGGTTCGACCATGGGACCTCATCCGTTCCCGATGATGGTCCGCGATTTCCAGGCCGTTATCAGTAAGGAAGCGCGCCAGCAGATCCTCGAACGAGAAGGGAAACTGCCCTCGGCTGTCCTGGCCTGCGTCGGCGGCGGCAGCAATGCCATGGGCATGTTCTATCATTTCATCGGCGATAAGGATGTCAAGCTCATCGGCTGTGAAGCTGCTGGCAAGGGCATCGACACCAAGCTCCATGCCGCAACGATTGCCAAAGGCGAAGTCGGCATTTTCCATGGCATGAAATCCATTTTCTGCCAGAATGAAGACGGCCAGATCGACGAAGTCTATTCCATTTCGGCTGGCCTCGACTATCCCGGCATCGGGCCGGAACACGCCTATCTGCATCAGACCGGCCGTGCCCAGTACGTTCCGGTCAAGGACGATGAAGCCGTCGAAGCTTTTGAATACCTGGCCCGGACGGAAGGCATCATCTGCGCTATCGAAAGTGCCCATGCCGTCTACGAAGCCATGCAGATTGCGCCGAAGATGAGCCGGGACGACATCATCATCGTCTGCTTGTCCGGCCGCGGTGATAAAGACGTCGCCGCCATTGCAAGATATAAAGGGAGGGACTTACATGAGTAAGATTGGCAACGCCTTTAAGAACGGCAAAGCATTTATCGGATTCTTGACAGCTGGCGACCCGTCGCTGGACAAGACGTATGAATATATCATGACCATGGAAAAGGCCGGAGCCGACCTCATCGAAATCGGCATCCCCTTTTCCGATCCCATCGCCGAAGGCATCGTCATCCAGGAAGCGGATTTGCGGGCTTTGAAAGCCGATACGCATATTGACGACGTCTTCGCCCTGGTCGAACGGGTCCGCAAAGAAACGCAGATTCCCCTGGTCTTTTTGACCTACCTCAATCCGGTTTTCCATTACGGGGCTGAAAAATTCTTTGCCCGCTGTCAGGAAACCGGCATGGACGGCATCATCATCCCCGACATGCCTTTTGAAGAACGCGACGAATGTGCCGCTGCTGCCAAAGCTCATGGCATCGACATCATCTCCATGATTGCGCCGACATCGAAGGACCGTATCCAGAAAATCGCTAAAGTTGGCGAAGGCTTCTTGTATATCGTTTCCTCCCTGGGCGTTACGGGGACGCGGACGGAAATCAAGACAGACCTCAAAGAAATCGTCGATACGGCCAAGGAAGTCACCGACGTACCCTGTGCTGTCGGCTTCGGCATCAATACGACGGAACAGGCCGAAAAAATCGGCCGCGTCGCTGACGGCGTCATCGTAGGCAGTGCCATCGTCAAAATCATCGCCAAATACGGTGACGATGCAGCACCCCACATCTATGACTACGTCAAAGCCATGAAAGAAGCTACCATTAGGGGCTAACCGCTAAAAAGAGGCTGTCGCATGAAGACAGCCTCTTTTTGAGTGTGCGCCCGGCATGGGCGTACT
>CABMPA010000227.1 GCA_902388315.1 uncultured Megasphaera sp.
GCCAAGATGCCCAAAGGCGTCCTCCTCGTAGGCCCTCCGGGCACAGGCAAGACCATGCTGGCCAAAGCCGTCGCCGGCGAAGCCGGGGTCCCCTTCTTCCCCATTGCCGGGTCGGAATTCGTCGAAATGTTCGTCGGCATGGGCGCTTCCAAGGTCCGCGACCTCTTCCAGCAGGCCAAGCAGAAGGCGCCGTGCATCATCTTCATCGACGAAATCGACGCCATCGGCCAGAAGCGCACGGGCAATGCCATGGGCAACAGCGAACGGGAACAGACACTGAACCAGCTGCTGACGGAAATGGACGGCTTCAACGCCGATGACAATGTCGTCATCCTGGCCGCGACGAACCGGCCGGAATCGCTGGACCCGGCCCTGCTGCGGCCAGGCCGTTTCGACCGCCGCGTCCCGGTCGAGCTGCCGGACCTGGCTGGCCGTGAAGCCATCCTCAAGGCTCACGCCAAGAAAGTCGCCCTCGGTGACGACGTCGACTTCCACACCATCGCCCGTATGGCCGCCGGGGCCTCTGGCGCCGAACTGGCCAATATCGTCAACGAAGCGGCCCTGCGCGCCGTCCGCGACCACCGCGATGCCGTCAGCCAGGCCGACCTGGAAGAAAGCATCGAAGTCGTCATCGCCGGCTACCAGAAGAAGAACGCCATCTTATCGGACGATGAAAAGAAGACCGTCGCTTACCACGAAATCGGCCACGCCCTGGTAGCTGCCCTCCAGAGCCATTCGGCACCGGTCCAGAAAATCACCATCATTCCCCGTACGTCTGGCGCCCTGGGCTACACCATGCAGGTCGACCAGCAGGATAAATACATCCTGTCCCGGGAAGAACTGGAAAACAAGATTGCTACCCTCACGGGCGGCCGGGCTGCAGAAGAAGTCGTCTTCCACCAGGTCACGACGGGGGCTTCCAACGATATCGAACAGGCCACCAAGCTGGCCCGGGCCATGATCACCCGCTACGGCATGACCGACGAATTCGATATGGTCGCTATGGAAACGGTCACCAACAAATACCTCGGCGGCGACACGTCCCTGGCCTGCGCGCCGGAAACACAGAAATATATCGACGCCAAAGTCGTCTCCGTCGTCAAGGAACAACACGCCAAGGCCAAGAAAATCCTCGAAGACCATCGCCCGGCCCTGGATGCCCTGGCCAAGTATCTCTACGAAAAAGAAACCATCACCGGCAAAGAATTCATGGATATCCTGGGGAAGTGCAGTGGCTAGTGGCTCGTGGCTCGTGGTTCGTGGTTCGTGGCTCGTGGCTGACAGATGACTCTGGCGGGCCGCCTTTTAGGCGGCCCCTACTGCGGGCGGGTTCTTCCAGCGCCGCTATATACAAGGTTTGGCAAATGTGCTAAAATTAGTTGTTATGTTGGTAAAAATTCTATAGAGTTAAGGGGTTATTATGGCAAACAAGTTCATCTCCGGCACATTGATCCTGACCTTGTCGGGCTTTGTCGTCAAAGCCATTGGCAGTATCAACTGGATCATCTTGTCCCGTATCCTAGGCGGTGAAGGCATCGGTATCTACCAGATGGCCTTCCCGATTTACCTGCTGGCACTCGATATTTCCAGTGCCGGTCTGCCTATCGCAATTTCCATTATCACAGCGGAAAAAGTAGCCAAACAGGACTATTTCGGCGCCCAGCGCATTTTCCACGTGTCCTTGTCCATGCTGTGTACGACGGCCCTCTTTTTGAGCATCGTCATGTTCTTTGGTTCCAGCTTCCTCATCGATGAACACATCATCCGTGAAAGCCGGGCCTATTATTCGCTCATCGCCCTGGCACCGGCTATCTTCTTTACGACGATCATCGCCGGCTACCGCGGTTACTTGCAGGGCTGGCAGCAGATGACGCCGACGGCGATTTCCCAGATCGTCGAACAGCTGGTCCGCGTCGTCGTCATGCTCGGCTTTGCGGCGCTCCTCTTGCCGTACGGCCTCGATTATGCCGCCGGCGGTGCCAGCCTCGGCGCCGGTGCCGGCGGGTTTGCGGCCTGGCTGGTCCTGGTCTATTACTATTATAAACTGAAGCGGTCCCTCCCCGTCGACGGGCCGACTTTCGAACAGGAAAGCATCAAGCACATCCTGAAGCGCCTGGTCATCCTGGCTATCCCCATTTCCCTGTCGAGCATCATGCTGCCGGTCGTATCCAACCTGGACCTGCTCATCGTGCCGCGGCGGCTGGAAGTGGCCGGTTATTCGACCCATCAGGCTACGGAATTGTTCGGCTACCTGACGGGCATGTCCGTACCGCTCATCAACCTGGCGACGATCCTGACGGCGGCCATGGCCATGAGCCTGGTACCGGCCATCAGCCACAGTTTCACCTTGAAGGAATACGATGAAATCCGCGAACGGACGGCGACGTCCATGCGCATCTCCTTCCTGGTCACCATTCCCTTCAGCGTCATCCTCTACGTCATGGCCGAACCGATTGTCACCTTCATCTACAACGCGCCGGCCGCTACGGATGCCACGCGGGCCGTGGCCATCGCCATCTGCTTCTTGGGCCTGCACCAGATTTCGACGGCTATCCTTCAGGGCCTGAAGAAACCGAAGATTCCGGTCATCAACATGGCTGTCGCCTGTGTCGCCAAGGTCCTGTGCAACTGGTTCTTAGTCGCCATCCCGACCCTGGGCATCACCGGGGCTTCTTATGCGACAGTGGCCGACATCGGCGTCGCTGCCGTCCTCAATATGTTCTTCATTTACCGTAAAATCGGCTACGTCATCGACATCAAAATCGTCATGAAAAACATCGTCTCTGCCGCCATCATGGGCATCGCCATGTATTTCATGTACGCCTTCCTCTTCCCCTATCTGGGACTTTTCCTGGACCTCTTCCTGACATGTATCGTCGGCTCGGCCATCTACATCGGCTGTATGGTCCTCAACGGCGGTGTCACCAAAGAAGACGCTGCCAAAATGCCCCTTATCGGACGATTTTTCTAGAAAAAAGAGGCTGTCGCATTAAGACAGCCTCTTTTTACGTTGATCGTAGGTCGTT
>CABMPA010000228.1 GCA_902388315.1 uncultured Megasphaera sp.
GGCTGACGTATTTGACACATTTGAAGAATTAGTGAGGAGTGAAAAGCTCATGAGAATCGCAGGAGACCGGTATATCTCGGCCAAACAGCCCCAGGAAATCACCGGTATTTATAAAGGTTATACGCCGACCTTCGGGTTCGTCCTCAGCCAGGACCTGACGGAGGACGTATACATTGCCGAACAGAACCGCCATACGGCCATGAATAACGATAAGGTCACGGTCCGCATCCTGCACAGCGGCGATGGCCGTCATAAACAGGAAGGGGAAATCGTATCCATCGTCGAACGGGCCAACAAGACCCTGGTCGGTACGTTCCAGCTGGAAAAGCACAGCGCCTTCGTCACGCCCGATGATGAACGGATCCGCGAAGACATCTACGTGCCCCTCGACAAGACCGGCGGCGCCCGCAGCAGCGCCCGCGTCCTGGTCAAGATCACCAAGTGGCCTGAAGAAGGGCGCAAAGCCGAAGGGGAAGTGACGGAAGTCCTCGGTTATGACGGCGACAAGGACCTGGATATCAAGGTCATCATGGCCCGCCATGGCCTGCCCTTCGATTTCCCGGAAGACGTCAAAAAAGAAGCTGAGAGAATCGATACGACGGTCACGCTGGAAGAAGGGCGCCGCGATTACCGCGACCGCCAGCTCATCACCATCGACAGCGAAGATGCCAAGGACCTGGACGACGCCATCGACGTCGTCCGCCTGCCGAACGGGCATTTCCGCCTGGGCGTCTACATCGCCGACGTCAGCTACTACGTCCGTCCTGGCTCGGCCATCGACCAGGAAGCGTATAACCGCGGCACCAGCGTCTATCTCGTCGACCGGGTCATCCCCATGCTGCCGACGGTCCTTTCCAACGGCATCTGCAGCCTCAACGCCAATGAAGACCGCTACTCCATGACCTGCGTCATGGAAATCGACGAGGAAGGCAAGGTCCTCAAGGCCGACATCGGACCGGCCGTCATCCGGGTCAAACGGCGCTGCAACTACGTCGAAATCCGCAAGGCCCTCCTGGAAGGCATCGTGCCTGACGACCTGCAGCCCTTCATGCCTATGCTCCACGAACTGCGGGCTTTGTCGACGGTTCTCAAGAACATGCGCCTCCGCCGCGGAGCCATTGATTTCGATTTTCCTGAATACAAGGTCATCCTCGACCCGGAAGGCGTACCGCTGCGCCTGGAAAAACGGGAACGGACCATTGCCGAACAGATCGTCGAAGAAAGCATGCTCATCGCCAACGAAACGGTGGCCTGCTATCTCCGCGACAGCGAGAACCCGTCGGTCTACCGTATCCACGAGCTGCCCGAACCGGAACGGCTGGAAATGATGCGCACCGTCCTGTCGAGTTTCAACCTGCCCATGCCCGATACGGAATCGGTCAAGCCGGCGGACTTCCAGAAGCTCCTGGAAATGACCAAGGGCACCGATGAAGCGGCTGTTGTCCAGACTATCGCCCTGCGCTCTATGCAGCAGGCCCGCTATTCGACGACCAATGCCGGCCACTTCGGCCTGGCTTCGGAATGTTATACCCATTTCACATCGCCTATCCGCCGCTATCCGGACCTCATGGTCCATCGCCTGATCCGCCAGTTCCAGCGCCGGGGCAAGCTGACCGAGGAAGAATCCCAACAGTCCCTGTCGTACCATACCATCGCCGCCGACCAGGCCAGCTCGCGTGAACGCATTGCCGTCGAAGCCGAACGGGAAACGGACGACCTCAAGAAGTGCCAATACATGCTGCCCTTCATCGGACAGCCTTTTGAAGCCCATATCACGGGCATTACGTCTTTCGGCCTCTTTGTGGGACTGGAAAACGGTATCGAAGGGCTGGTCCATATTTCCCTGCTCACCGACGACGATTACGAATTCGACGAAGCGTCGTATACCCTGCGCGGCCAGCACGGCGGCAAGGTCTATCGTCTGGGCGATGTCATGGAAGTCACCCTGGCCCAGGTCAATGTGGAAAAATGCGAAATCGACTTCGTTCCGGGCCGCTACGAATCGCTGGAAGACGTCCAGCAGCTGATGGCAGCCAGTGCCGAACGGCGCCATAAACGGAAACACAGCGACAAGAAGGAAACCGATACCAAGCGCAACTGGTTCGCCGGAGCCATCGGCAAGAAGGGTAAGAAAGACAAAAAAGATAAGAAAGGCCGCAAAGAAAAGAAGGCCGGCCGCAAAACCGCGCGCAAGGGCAAAGGCAGTAAGAGCCGCCGCGGCAAAAAGAAGAAGAAATAGGAGGAATCTGCTTTGGCAACGTCACCGACAAAAGGGGTGAAATATATTTCGGACAACCGCAAGGCCCGTCACGATTATTTTATCCATGAAACCTATGAAGCCGGCATTGCCCTGACGGGGACAGAAGTCAAGTCTCTGCGCCAGGGCAAGGTCAATCTGAAGGACAGCTTCTGCCGCATCGAGAACGGCGAAGTCTTCCTCCTGGGCATGCACATCAGCCCTTATGACCAGGGCAACCGCTTCAACCACGATCCCCTGCGGACGCGCAAGCTCTTGCTCCATAAATATGAAATCATCAAGCTCCTGGGCAAGATCCAGGAAAAAGGCTATACCCTCATCCCCCTCAACCTTTATTTCAAGAAGGGGAAGGTCAAAGTGACCGTCGCCCTGGTAACAGGGAAGAAGCTCTATGACAAACGGCAGGCTTTGGCTGAAAAAGAAGCCAAGCGCGACATCGAACGCCGTATGAAGAGTCGTAACTATTAACAGAAGGAGCATCGTCTATGAATTCAGAAGATCCAAAAATCCTTTCCGATCACGAACGGGATAGTTTCCGCGGCCAGACCATTGATGAAGATGGGACGGTCCACGACCAGAAGTCCCTCTATGAAGAACGGCTGCGCCAGCAGCAGGAAGCGCACCATGGCATCCACATCGTCACGTCCGGCCTCTCGTGGCGGGTCAAACTGGCCCTGGGCTTCATCGTCTTCTGCATCGTCGCCGTCATCATCGGCGCCCTGGGCTTCATCATCATGGCCATGCCCTACCTCTTGGGCATCTTCG
>CABMPA010000229.1 GCA_902388315.1 uncultured Megasphaera sp.
ATGCCGGCCTGGTCGAGGACGATGGGGATGAGCCGCTGCGGCAGGAGGTCCTTCAAGCCGTTAGCCGCTTCCTTGCGGATGTATTTCTCGAAATCCCGCCGCAGCCGGGCGTCGAGCTTTTCCTTCGACAACGCCGGCTTGAGGTCGATGCGCAGCTGCATGGGAAAGGTGCAGGCCTTCTTATGGGCCGCTGCCATGCTGAGCATGAGGATGATCGGTCCGGACACGCCAAAGTGGGTAAAGAGCATTTCGCCAAAATACGAAGCCATTTTTTTGCCCCGTTTCCACAGCGTTCCTTCCACATTGCGCAGGGACAAGCCCGACAGGGTGTGCGGCCAGGTCTCAGCCGTCGTGAAAGGGATGAGCGCCGGCTTCAGTTCCGTCACGCTATGGCCCAGGCTGCGGGCAAATTCATAGCCGTCGCCAGTCGAACCGGTGACGGGATAAGACATGCCGCCTGTCGTGATAATACAGGCATCGCCTTCATAATTCCCGGACGCGGCGCTGACGACGATGCGGCTGCCCCAGGCCTTGACGGCGCGGACCGCATCGCTCAAATGAAGGGTGACGCCTTTTTGACAGAGCTTGCGATAGAAGAGCTTGCGGACCTCGATGGCACTATCAGACTGGGGAAAGATGCGGCCGCCCCGTTCTTCTTTGGTGGCCAGTCCCCAGGAGGCCAGCTTGTCGAGCAGGTCCCGGTTGGTGAACTGTTCATAGGCACTGTAGAGAAATTTGCCGTGGCCCGGCGTATGGGCGATGAAATCGGACATCGTGCAGGAATTGGTCAGGTTGCAGCGGCCCTTGCCGGTAATCCCCAGCTTTTTGCCGACAATATCATTTTTTTCAAATATATGTACCCTGGCCCCGGCTTCTGCCGCGGCCAGCGCAGCCATGATGCCGGCAGCGCCGGCACCGATGACGAGTATTTCCTTCATAGGCACTCCTGTTTATTTATATTTATAGAGTTCAGCCACTTCTTCGCGGGTCAGCTTGCGATAGGCCCCGCGCTTGACGCCGCTCAAGGTCAGGAAAGCATACTGGACACGGCGCAGGTTATGGACCTGATAGCCGAAGAATTCAAACATGCGGCGGACCTGGCGGTTGCGGCCTTCATGGATCGTGATTTCCACGCTGGTCAGATTGGTCTTGGGGTCGTAGCCGATATAATAGACATCGGCCGGTGCCGTCATGCCATCCTTCAATTCAACGCCGTCGGCCAGATGCTGCAAAACCGAATCGGCAATGCGCCCTTTGACCTTGACTTCATAAGTCTTGTCGACGAGGCGGCTGGGATGCATGAGGATATTGGCCAGTTCGCCGTCATTGGTCATGAGCAGCAGACCTTCCGTATTCTGGTCCAGGCGGCCGACAGCATAGATGCGGTCCTTTTCCTTCCTGAAATAATCCATGACCGTCGCCCGGCCCTGGTCGTCGCTCGACGTCGTGATGACGCCTTTCGGCTTATTGAACAGGTAATAATGCTTCGGCTGTGCTTCCAGGGTCTTGCCGTCGACGGCAATGCGGTCCTTATCGGGATCGACTTTCGTGCCCAGTTCGCGGACGATGACGCCGTTCACGCGGACACGCCCTTCTAATATCATCTTTTCCGAAGCGCGCCGTGAAGCGACACCGCAGTTACTCATCACTTTCTGTAACCGTTCTTCCATCAGTTGCATCCTCCGTAATATCTGCCGGCATGTGGCCAGCTAAATCGGCTAAGGAATCCATGCCGATACATTCTAAGAAATAAGCGGACGTACCGTACAAAATCGGCCGTCCCGGGCTGTCCTTGCGCCCCAGTTCGACGACCAGCCCCTGCTGTACCAGTGACGTCAGGACCCGTTCCGACGAAACACCGCGCAGCTTTTCGATTTCAGCCCGTGTAATGGGCTGCTTGAAAGCCACGATGGCCAGGACCTCCAAGGCCATGGAAGTCAATTCCGTCGTCCCCGTCCGCACCCATTGCAGGGCATCGTGGAGATCGGGACGTGTGACCAGTTGATAACCGCCGGCTACGCGGATGAGGACGATACCCCGCCGCTGGCTGCTGAGCAGATGCTGCAGGCGGTCTGCCGTTTCTTCTGTTTCGGCCTGGGTCCAGCCCGTGTGGGCGCAGATAGCCGTCACCGTCATAGGGTCGCCACTCAAAAAGAGCAGGGCTTCCAGCAGAGCCGTAGGCTCGATGGTATCAGTTTGGCGTGTATCGTAAGGCAACGGTATTCCCATCCTCTCCTTCAGCAACAGTAGCGCATTGGCCGACTTTCAGCAGTTCCAGGACAGCCAGGAAGGTGACGACCAGTTCGACCCGGGACCGGCAGGTCCGGAAAAGAGCTTCTACGGTCATCGTCCCCTGATTCCGCCGCAGGGCATAAGTGACGCGGCGCATACATTCTTCGACGCTGTAGATTTCCTTCTGGATGCGGATCTCTACGGTTTCCGGCTCAGGCAGGGCCTGACAGACTTTGTGGAAAGCCTGGTAGAGGGCCTCTGTGTCGATATGGCCGGCAAAACGCGCTTCATAAGGCATGGCTGTCGGCAGGCGTCCCAGCATCAGGCTGCGGACATCCCACAAATGTCCCATGGCCTGGGACAGGGCTTTCATCTTCTTGTATTCGACGAGCTGGCGTACCAGCGCTTCCTGCGGGTCTTCTTCTTCCTCTTCAGCCAGTTTCGGCTGCTTGGGCAGGAGCAGGCGCGATTTAATCTGTAAAAGCGTCGCTGCCATGACGAAGAACTTGCTGGCATAATCGACATCAAAAGTGTCTATGTCCGCTACGTAGGCGTTGAACTGGTCTGTAATCTCGACGATAGGTATGTTATAAATATCGACTTTGTTCTTTTCGATGAGATAGAGCAGCAGGTCCAGGGGACCTTCAAAATCCGATACTTTATACTTGTATTCTGTCATGATTCATTATAACTCATTTTCACGCGAATTTAAATGGATCGAGTAGGAGGGATTTCTGAGCAGAAATCCCGACCTCTCACACCACCGTGCGT
>CABMPA010000230.1 GCA_902388315.1 uncultured Megasphaera sp.
TTGTCGCACATGCGACAAGCCCTTTTCTATTGCATTTTCTGCCAGACAAGATATAATAAAACCATTGCAATAGAAATGAAACGAGTGAGGGGGATGCTGGTTGGCAGAATATATCATGCTGCAGGGGACGAGTTCTCATGTTGGCAAGAGCATCATTACGACGGCTTTATGCCGTATTTTCTTACAAGACGGGAAGCGGGTCGTGCCTTTCAAGGCTCAGAACATGGCTTTGAATTCCTACGTGACTGCCGACGGCCGGGAAATGGGCCGGGCCCAGGTCGCCCAGGCCGAAGCCGCAGGGCTGCTGCCCATGGTGGCCATGAATCCCGTCCTCTTGAAGCCCACGGGAAATGCCTGCTCGCAGGTCATCATCGACGGCCGTCCTGTTGGCAATATGTCGGCCCGGGACTATCATAAAGGCTATTCACTGAAGGCTTTCGATGCCGTCAAGCGGGCCTTGGGCGAACTGGATAGCACTTACGATACGCTGGTCATCGAAGGCGCCGGCAGTCCGGCAGAAATCAACCTGAAAGACCATGATATCGTCAATATGCGCGTCGCCAAATACCTCGGCGCGCCGGTGCTCTTAGTGGCCGACATCGACCGCGGCGGCTCGCTGGCTGCCCTGGTCGGCACGCTGGAACTGCTCGACCCGGACGAACGGGACCTGGTCAAAGGCCTGGTCATCAATAAATTCCGCGGCGACGTCTCCCTGTTTACGCCGGCTATCGAGTTTTTAGAAAAAAAGACAGGTAAGCCCGTCCTGGGCGTCGTCCCCTATGTCGATGACCTGGGCATTGATGAAGAAGATTCTGTATCCCTCGACGACAGGGAACAGCGCCCGGATGCCGATAAGGTATCTATCGCCATCGTCCAGGTCCCGAAGATTTCTAATTTTACCGATTTTGACAGCCTGGCCCGAGAGGACGACGTCGCCTTGTATTATGCCCGCCATCCCCGCGACCTGGCCGGTGCCGATGCTGTCATCCTGCCAGGCAGCAAGAATACGACGGAAGATTTGCTGTTCCTTCGCGAAAACGGCTGGCTTCAGGCCTTGAACGGCTTCATGGCGCAAGGTAAGCCGGTTATCGGTATTTGTGGCGGCTACCAGATGATGGGTGATGCCGTCTGTGACCCGGAAAAGACGGAATCCGATTTGGGCCGCGTCGAGGGGTTGCATCTCCTCGGCGTGACGACGACCTTCGTATCGCGCAAACTGACGTCGCAGGTGACGGCAGACTGCCGGGACCTGCCGTTTTTAGGGGATAGGCTGACGATTCCCGATTTAGCCGGCTATGAGATTCATATGGGCCGGACGAAAAGCGGCGGAAACGATGTCTATCCTTTCATTATCACCAGCCGCTCCGGCAAAACCTGCCAAAGCCCGGCCGGTGCTGCCCGCCGAGATGGCCTGGCCTGGGGAACTTATATTCACGGTATCTTTGATAATGATGACTTCCGCCGCCAGTTCCTCAATGCCCTGCGGAACCGCAGGGGATGGCAGCCTCTGCCGGTGACACGGTACTACCGGCAGGAAAAAGAAGCGAAATACGACCGCCTGGCCCGGATTGTCCGGGAATCCCTGGATATGAAGCGCCTGCGGCAGATTATGGAAGAAGGAATACAATGATTACTGTACTGACCGCTTTTATCGTAGATTTCATCATCGGCGATCCTCATACGAAACTGCATCCTGTCGCCCTCATCGGCCGCTGGATCAGTTTGCTCGAGCGCCTGTTTTATAATGAAAAGTCGACGAAGTGGGAACATTTCATTTTAGGCGGCCTGACAGTCGTCATTACCCTGTTATTTGTCTACAATATCACGCTGGCCCTGGTCCTGGCCCTGGAATTTTTACCTAACGAACATTGGAGTTATGTCATCCAGGGCATCCTCTTGTCCTTCATGATCTGCCCCCGCAGCCTGGCCAAGGCCGGCCGGGAAGTCTACCGCTACCTCGTCCGCCATCATCTGCGAATTGCCCAGCTGAAGGTCGGCAAAATCGTCGGCCGTGATACGGATCACCTCGACAGTCCCGAAGTGACGCGGGCTACGGTGGAAACGATTGCTGAGAATACGGTCGACGGCATCGTATCGCCGTTGTTTTTCTTTGCCATCGGCGGCCTGCCCCTGGCTGTCGTCTATCGGGCGGTTAATACTCTCGATTCTATGATTGGTTATAAGAATGACAAATATATCTATTTCGGCCGCGTCGCGGCCCGTGTCGACGACGTCTTCAACTACATCCCGGCCCGCCTTACCGGTCTGCTGTTCATCGCTGTCGCCGCCTGTCTGGGCTATGATGCCAAAGGGGCCTGGCGCATCATGCGCCGCGATGCTTCCAAACATCCCAGCCCCAATGGCGGCTATGCTGAAGCCACTGTCGCTGGCGCTTTGGGCATCCGCTTAGGTGGGCACAACCGCTATTTTGGCAAAGATACGTTCCGCGAATATATGGGTGATGCCGACCATGAACTGGAACCGCAGTATATCCGCAAGGCGACATATCTCATGTACGGCGTATCCCTGGCTGCCGGCGTCCTGACGGCCCTCCTTTCCTTAGGGTTCTACGGCTTATGGAGTTGACCGTCCGCGTTCCCGGTTCGTGTGGGGAAGTGATGCAGGGAATCTGGCAGGATGAGCCTTTCCTGGTGACCTGTCCCATCGACCGGTACAGCACCGTCGTCGTCCGCCCGGGGACGGGAAGGCTCGTCGGCGGCGGGGACAAGGCCCGCCGGGCCCTGGCGCTGGGACGGGCCTGGTGCCGGTGTGACCGCCTTGCCTATGATTTTTTCCTGACGTCGGAATTGCCTCCGGGCAAGGGGATGGCTTCCAGTTCCGCCGATATCTGCGCCGTCCTGGCGGCAGTGGCAGCCGTAAACCATGTGCCTCTTTCCGAAGGGGACATTGGCCGTCTGGCGGCTTCCATCGAGCCGACAGACGGCGTTTTTTGTCAGGGCCTGGCAGTGATACAGCCGGAAACGGGGGAGCTCCTCCAT
>CABMPA010000231.1 GCA_902388315.1 uncultured Megasphaera sp.
TTCATCGCAGCCAATGATATGAGCGGCTACGACGATATGGAAATCCTGGTCACCGGTAACGACCAGCGCATCATGGTTACGTCTTTATTCGATAACCTCGGCAAAGGCGCTTCCGGTGCGGCTATTCAGAATATGAACCTCATGATGGGCATTGATCCCACGACGGGGCTTAACTTAAAGTATTAGATGGATTCGATGAAAGGTGGAGTCAGTATGAGTCAGGTTTATGATAGCCTCAGCGTACCGCAAGGATTTCAGGCTGCCGGTACGTACAGTGGATTATGCAGCAGCCGTGTAAAATTGGATGTAGCTATGATCGTAAGCCGACGCGACTGCTCCATCGTTACCGCTACGAGTCAGGGCCTGATGGCTCAGTCTGGTAAGGTGCTGCTCCTGCACAACGGCACGGCCCTTCCGGACGGCCCGCGGGGATATGAAATTTCTCAGGAAGTCTGCCAGGCAGCCGGGAAATGCATGGATGAAGCGCCCGAAGATATTGCCTTGGTTGCCAGCGGGGCCAAGGGACAGTATTTCCGCCCGTCCCTGCTCATCCACAGCCTCAAGACGCTGACGGCCGGTCTGGGAACGGATAGTCAGCCGTTAGAAGCCGTTCTGGATAATGCCGGCGATGTCACGGCTCATAAGGTGTCCCTGGCCAGCGGGCCCAGCGGCTGCTCCCTGAGCGGTATCGCGGCAGACGGCACGGCCGACAGTGATGGTTTATGTGTCATCATGACCGATGCCCAGGTCGGCAGTGCTGTCATCGAAAGTGCTCTGGCTCAGGCCAAAGCCGCTATCGACACGGAAAACTTTACGTTCATTGTCATGGCCAATGGCATGGCTGGCAGTTCCTGCTGTCAAGAAGACTTGGCAGTCGGATTGGAACAATTATTCAAGAAATTAGGCTTTCAGAATTCGCTGAAAGCTTGCAGTTAATGGGGGAATCTATTGCGATGTTTAAAAGAATCGAACTCGTCTCGGAAGATGTCAAATCCGTAACCAATGCCCAGAAGGCACAGATTTTGATGAACGCGCTGCCGTACATCAAAAAATATAGTGGCAAAATCGTCGTCGTCAAGTACGGCGGCAATGCCATGATCAATGAAGACCTGAAAAAATCGGTCATGGGCGATATCGTCCTCTTGAACCTCATCGGCGTCAAAGTCGTCCTCGTCCACGGTGGCGGCCCGCACATCAAAGAAACACTCAATAAATTGGGCATGGAATCGAAGTTCCTCAACGGCCTGCGCGTCACCGACGCCGAAACGATGAAAGTCGTCCAGATGGTCCTGGCTGGTCAGGTCAATAAGGATTTGGTCAACCTCATCGGGACTATCGGTGGCAAAGCCATCGGGCTCTGTGGCATCGATGACCAGATGATCAAGGTCCAGAAACAGAGTGATGAGCTGGGCTTTGTCGGCCGTATTACTGATGTCGACGTTTCCATTATCAAAGATAACCTGGATAAAGGCTATATCCCGGTCATTTCGACTATCGGGACCGATACCAACGGCCAGGCTTATAACATCAACGCCGATACGGCAGCCGCTAAGATTGCCGGCGCCCTCAATGCCGAATGTATGCTGTCCATGACCAATATCGACGGCGTCCTCAAAGATAAGGACGACCCCGATTCGTTACTCACGGAAATCACCCTCGACCAGGCTCGCCAGCTGGAAAACGATGGTATCATCGCCGGCGGCATGATCCCGAAAGTCCAGTGCTGCACCGACGCCATCAAGGCCGGCGTCAAGCGCGTGTTCATCATCAACGGTACAGTCCCCCATGCCATCCTCATCGAAATGCTTACCGAAGAAGGCCTGGGCACCATGTTCGTAGGACATTATTCGATTGGTAAATAACTGTGACTAGCGCACATAGATAAATTTTTTTCGTAGGTCGTAGGTCGTTCGTCGTTCATCGTATGGGAGTTAAAAATACCAAGCCATCACGATGAACGATGAACTACGAACGAAAAACGGTCTTTTTTAGCGCCTGCGGAGCCGTAGGCTCCCAGCATAATTACAAGAAAGAAGGAATTCTCTCATGGCAGAAGATTATAAAACCCTTGATAAAGAATATATCGTCAATGTGTACAACCGGGTCGGTGCTGTATTGGACCATGGCAAAGGCGCGATTTTATATGATGTCGACGGCAAGAAATACATCGACCTCAGTGCCGGTATTGCCGTCAATATTTTCGGTGTCTGTGATGACGTGTGGATTCAGGCCGTTGAAGCGCAGCTCCATAAATTGAGCCATATTTCCAACGTCTTCTTTACGGAACCTCAGACGGTCCTGGCCGAAAAACTCTGCCAGAAGACGGGCATGAAGAAAGTATTCTTCTCCAATTCCGGTGCCGAAGCCAATGAATGTGCCATCAAGACGGCCCGCAAATATTCGCACGACAAATACGGCGACGGCCGCTATACCATCGTCACCTTGAAGAACAGCTTCCATGGCCGGACTATCGCCACCTTGACAGCTTGCGGCCAGGACTCGCTCCATGAAGATTTTGGCCCCTTCGTCGACGGATTCGTCTATGCCGAACCCGATGATTTTGCCGATATGAAGCGGCTCTGTGAAGAAAATAATGTCTGTGCCATCATGATGGAAATGGTCCAGGGCGAAGGCGGCGTCCATCCCCTTGATAAAGAATACGTCCAGCAGGTCGCCGAATATGCTCACGCCCACGATATCCTGATCATCGTCGACGAAGTCCAGACCGGTAATGGCCGGACGGGCTATCTCTATTCCTACATGGGCTACGGCATCCAGCCCGATATCGTTTCGACGGCTAAAGCCATCGGCGGCGGCCTGCCCTTGGGGGCTACGATGTTCGCCGATTCGACACAGCATACCCTGACCAACCATACCCATGGGTCGACTTTCGGCGGCAACCCGATTTGTACGGCCGGCGGCATTTCCATCATCGACCGCCTCGACGACGCCCTCATGGAAGAAGTCCGGAAAAAAGG
>CABMPA010000232.1 GCA_902388315.1 uncultured Megasphaera sp.
TTCGATAAAGATGTCATCCCCTTTGAACTGGCTAACGTCAAATCGGGCAACGTCAGCCGCGGCCACCGCTTCCTGGGTACCGGCGATTTCACCATCGAAAGCCCGGCAGCCTATGAAGAAACGTGCAAGGAACATTTCCTCATCGTCGACCCGGAAGTCCGCAAGCAGATGATCCTCGAAGGCCTGCAGAAACTGGCTGACGAAAAGGGCGGCACCATCATCATGGACGACGACCTCCTGGAAGAAGTCGTCTACCTCGTCGAATACCCGACAGCCCTCTGCGGCGAATTCGATGAAGATTACCTGAAACTGCCGGAAGCAGCTATCATCACGCCGATGAAGGACCACCAGCGCTATTTCCCCATGCGCGATAAAGACGGCAAGCTCATGAACCTCTTCCTGACCGTCCGCAACGGCAACGACTACCATCTGGAAACGGTCCAGCACGGCAACGAACGCGTCCTCCGCGCCCGCCTGGACGATGCCAAGTTCTTCTTTGAAGAAGACAAGAAACATAAGCTCGCCGATTATACGGAAAAATTGAAGAAAATCGTCTTCCAGGACGGCTTGGGCACGCTCTATGACAAAGCCCAGCGCCTGGAAAAGATTACGGTCTTCCTCAACCATAAACTCGACCTCGGCCTGGATGACGCCAAACTGCAGCGCGCTTCGCTCCTGGCCAAAGCCGACCTGGCTACGCAGATGGTCATGGAATTCACGGAACTCCAGGGCGTCATGGGCAAGGAATACGCCCTCATCGACGGCGAAGACGCCGGTGTAGCTGAAGCCATCAACGAACAGTACCAGCCGCGCTTTGCCGGTGACGTCCTGCCGCAGACCGACATGGGCAAAGTCCTGGGCATTGCCGATAAATTCGATACCATTACGGGCATGTTCAGCCGCGGCTTCATCCCGACGGGCTCGCAGGACCCCTTTGCCCTGCGCCGCCAGACCATCGGTATCCTCAACATCCTCATGGATGCCGGCTGGAACCTGAACTGCCATGAAGTCTTTGCCTTCGTCCTCAATCTCCTCGGCGTAGAAGGGGAGGACGCAGCCAAAGTCATGGGCCAGCTCGACGACTACTTCACGCTGCGCCTGAAGAACATCTTCCAGGATAAAGGCATGGATTACCACGTCATCGACTGCGTCCTGGCTTCGGATACGCTCAACGCCTATGAAGAAGCCCGCCGTGCCCAGGCCCTCATCGACGCCGACATCATGGGCAAGTCCGACCTCTTGCAGGCCTTCACCCGCGTCAGCAACATGATCAAAGGCGCTGACGATACCGACGTCAACCCGGACCTCTTTGAAACGGAAGAAGAAAAGGCCCTCTACAGCGCCTGCCAGGCTATGCAGGTCAACTTGCCGCAGAAATACGCCGTCTATGACTATGCAGGCGTAGCCGAAGTCCTCTCCGAAGGCATCGCTGCCATCAATGACTTCCTGGATAACGTCCTGGTCATGCACAAAGATGAAGCCGTCAAAGAAAACCGCCTCCATCTCCTGTCCCTGACCTACAGCCTCATCCAGCCCTTGGGCGACATCAAGAAATTGGCGTAATTTCGTGGTTAGTGGCTAGTGGCTAGTGGTTCGTCTCGGACTCAGGCCGCTGCGCGGCGACAGACTCAGGTGGACAACATCGCCTCGAGTAACCCTCGGCTCGTAAAAAATGCCCCGGCTGGGGCCTTCGTAGGGGCCGTCCTGTAAAGGCGGCCCGCTGTGAATCCTGTGAATCTAGGGGAGCCTGAGCCCCCCTTATAGGCCCTTTTTGGCCCGCCAGGTGCTGACCGCAGGGAAGAACAAGACGGTTGCCAAAACGGAGAGCTGAGCTGGAGCTGGCCCAACGGGCCGGAGAGGCTGATTGTACTTTCGCGGCCCGCCGCGAATCCCGTGGATAAAGCGGAAATTCAATGGCCAAAAATGAAAAATATGATATAATAATAGGGAGTATCGCACAGGCTCTTCGCCTTCCTGCGAAAATCCTTGGAGTGTTTAGCTTGTAGTATAGAGTTTGTCGTTTGTAGCGAGGAAATAAAAACTTTTCTTACTGCTAACCACTAACAACTAGCCACTAGCAACTCAAAAGGAGCTGTCTTCACTCGGCAGCTCCTTTTCCGCATCTACCATAAAGGAGTGATTACGTATGAAATTGAAGAATCTCGTCATGTTGGCAGCCGCTCTTACCTGCATTGCCGGTTCGACGGTCATGGCTGAAGAAAAAGTAAGCATCAAGAGTGCCAGTGCCGACAGCTATGAAGTTGTCCAGGTCATGACGACCAAAGACAAAAATTACTATCAGTACTATAACAGCGCCTATCAGTACGCCGTCGATATCCCGCGGGCTGCCAAGACAGCCGACATGAACGCTGACGGCGACGGCTGCTACTTCCAGGACCCGAAAGACGATGCCGTCTACATGACCTATGCTGCCAAGAACAGCATGAACTTTACCATCGATGAACTCTACAACATGGCCCTGGGCATGAACGGATCGCCGACACTGACGACCAACATCAAGACCAAGAACAGCTACGCCATCGGCTGGACCGACGGCAAGAAGTCCTACTATCACGAACTCTACATCAACGACAAGAACAAGACCTACACGGCCTTCTCCGTCACCTATCCGACCAGCAAGAAAGATAAGTACCAGGCCATCATCGCTCATATGTCCCGCAGCTTCATGCCCAACGTACAGATGTAATGGACCCTGTCCATTACATCTGTAGGGGCCGTCCCAAAGGGCGGCCCGCCGTGAATCCTGTGAATCCAATTGTCCCGATGGGCATCCCGCCGGTCGCAGTTCGCAGGCCGCAGTTCGCTTCGTAGGGGCCGTCCTGTAAAGGCGGCCCGCAGGCCGCAGGCCGCAGCGGTCCGCCGGACCGCTATCGTAGGGGCCGTCCTAAGCCTTTTTGGCCCGTCAGGTGCCGACCAACGAGAGGC
>CABMPA010000233.1 GCA_902388315.1 uncultured Megasphaera sp.
GCACCTGGCCATTGGGACCAATAAATTTTCCGCGACCTTTGGCGCCGTCATGAGCGCCTGGCAGTTCTGGCGGGCCGGCAAGGTCGACATGAGCCTGCTGAAGCGGATCCTGCCGGGAACCTTCGTCGGTGCCGTCCTGGGCTGTCTGGTCATGCTTTATTTGCCCAGTGAATGGCTTCAGCCCATCATCATCGTCGCCCTCATGGCAGCAGCGGCTTTCGTCTTCAGCCAGCGCCAGCTCGGCGCTGTCAGTACGTACAGCGGCAATACCAGGGGGAATGTCCTGGCTGCCCTGACCATGGCCCTGGCTATCGGCTTTTATGACGGCTTCATCGGGCCGGGGACGGGAACTTTCCTCATCGTCGGCTTCACGGCATTGGGCTTCGATTTCGTCACGGCCGCCGGCAATGCCAAAGTCCTCAACCTCATGAGCAATGTCACGTCTTTCGTTCTCCTCATCTGGTGGGGCCAGATCCTCTATGTCTACGGCATCGCCATGGCCTTGTGCATCTTTACGGGCGCCTTTTTTGGTTCCCGCCTGGCCATCCGCCGCGGCACGGGCTTTGTCCGCCTGGTCATGCTGGCCGTGACGATCGTCCTCATCGGTAAATTAGGCTTGTCCTACTTCGGAATCATGTGAGGGGGCTGGAAACGATGAATACTGTACTCATCAGCGGCGGTACGTCAGGCATCGGCCTGGCCGCGGCGGCTGTGTTATTGGAACGGGGCTGGAACGTGGTCATCAGCGGTCGTCATGCGGAAAAAGGGGAAGCCGCCCTGGCCAGGCTGGCCTGTCCGGAACGTACCTGGTATGTCCAGGGCGACGTAGCCCGTGACGACGACTGCCGGAAGATGGTCGAAGCGGCAGTTTCCCGCTTTGGCGGCCTCGACGGCCTGGTCACATCGGCCGGTGTCTATGAAGAAAATCTGTTGGAGAATGTCACGCCTGACGATATACAGCGGCTGTTTTCCATCAACGTCTTCGGAACGATGTATCTCTGCCGCTATGCCCTGCCGCACTTGCGGCGCAAGCCGGGCAGCATCGTCACGGTCAGCAGCGACGCCGGCCTCCAGGGCAACGTGGCCTGCTCTCTCTACGGGGCGACGAAAGGCGCTGTCGTGGCCTTTACCAAATCCCTGGCCCTGGAAGCGGCACCGCACCAGATCCGGGTCAACTGCGTCTGTCCCGGCGATGTGGAAACGCCCCTGCTGGAACAGCAGCTCCGGGACCATCCGGATACGACGAAAGATGCCATGAAAGAGCAATATCCCCTGTACCGCCTGGCCCGGGCCGATGAAGTGGCCAAGGCCATCGCTTTCCTTCTCGGCGATGACGCGTCGTTCATCACGGCGGCGGCACTTCCTGTCGATGGGGGTTTGACAAGCTGGTAGAAACATGGGAAAATATAAAATATAAATTTTATTACGTTAAAGA
The DNA here is from genome assembly GCA_902388315.1 of uncultured Megasphaera sp. Taxonomy (GTDB): domain Bacteria; phylum Bacillota; class Negativicutes; order Veillonellales; family Megasphaeraceae; genus Megasphaera. The sequence continues at coordinate 1,436 of CABMPA010000233.1, forward strand.
TTGGGGTGTTTGTTATGGCAGAAGAAGTATACAAAGAAGAAGCAAAGACAGTGGAAGAACTGCAGGCTGAAATTGCAGCCCTGAAGCAGGAACTGGCCGGTATGAAGGCTCAGTCCCAGGCGACAGAAGAAGCCGCTGCCAGTGTCGTCAAAGCCATGGAACAGTCGACGGAAGACAAAGACGTGAAAGTCGAAATGTTGTGCCGCTGGGCCGCTGCCCGGGCCGGTGCCATCGTCATCGCGCCCCTCGTCGGGACGGTCGCCCTCATGGCCAACGAAGTCTATCTGGTCAGCCGCATTGCCAGCGTCTATGATGTCAAGCTGAGCGAACGGGCCCTCATCGCCTTCCTCGGCGCCGTAGGCAGCCGCGTCGCCGGCAGCCTGTTGACGACGCTCATTCCTTTCAGCGCCATCCAGGTACCTGTTGCCGTCGGGATTACGTACAGCCTGGGCCGTGTCACTCAGCGCTGGCTGAAAGATGGTATGCCTACCGATATGGGTCCCTATATCGACATGATGGGCGAATGGAAGGACAAAGCCCGGGAACAGGTCGATAAGCTCAAGGAAAACCCCTTGAAGAACGTTCCCCTCGGCGATGAAACCATCGACTTCATGAAGAAATGGGGCGGCGTCGCCAAGGACCGCTTCCAGGACGTCAAGGAAAAAGGGGAAGAACTCTATCATTCTGTCCGCCATCACGATGACCTGGTCGATGAAATCATCGAAGAAAAAGCGGAAGAAACCAAGACCGGCGAAGGCGGGGAAGCTGAAGCCGCCTGTGCTGAAGCAGAAGGCACGGCTGATGCCGGAGTTAAGGAAGCATCGGCAGCTCCGGCTGACGGCGGGGACCTGTCGGTCGAGGAAAAGGTCAAAGCAGCCGTGGAAGATGCCAAGATCCCTTTGGAAGATAAAAAGTAAGGTGAATACCCATGTGGAAGATACTGCGCTTTTTTGCACGTTTTTATACACCTGGCAAATTCATCACCTTTGTTCGCAAGACGGGGAGAAAGGTCCATTTTTTGCCGAAACTCCTGACGATTTTTTATTGCATGCAGGATGAAGATACGCCAAAGTTCATCAAATTGGCTCTCATGGGAGCCTTAGGGTACGTCATCTTGCCTTTTGATTTCGTGCCCGATGTCGTTGCCGGTTTCGGCTGGCTCGATGATGCCGCTGTCGTCGCTGCGGCCCTGCGCCTGGCCGGGACGTACGTCAAACCGGAACACCGTGAAAAAGTACGTCATATGTTCCCGTTCCTCCACGTCCGCGTGTGAAGGCGGGGAAGCCGGCTGAAGGGCTTTGCCACCATGCACGGTCCATTTACTTATCGTTTGTAGTACGGAGTTTGTAGTTTGTAGAAGATGGCTTCAAATTTAAAAATATCCATTAAAAACTACAAACTGCAAACTTAATACTCAAAAAGCGGCTGTCTTTATGGGACAGCCTCTTTTTCCTTTGACAAACATA
>CABMPA010000234.1 GCA_902388315.1 uncultured Megasphaera sp.
TCTCCTTTGGTGATGAGAAAAAAGGGCTTGTCGAACGACGACAAGCCCTTTTTAGTTGTTAGTGGCTAGTGGTTAGTTTTTAGTAGATGGCTTTATTTTTAGACTTCTAACTGCAAACTACAAACTCACGTTATTAGCCTTCTCTTGTTTCGCTGAGTTTCTGGATGTGGGCGACGACTTCGTCGATCGGTTTAGCACCTAAATCGCCTTTGGAACGGTCACGCAAGCCGAGGGTGCCGTTTTCCATTTCTTTATCGCCAACGACAGCCATGTAAGGAACTTTTTCCATCTGTGCCTTGCGGATCTTGTAGCCGATTTTTTCACTGCTTTCGTCGACTTCGACGCGGATGCCCAGTTTCTTGAATTTCTTAGCCAGGTCTTTGCAGTAAGCCAGGTGTTTATCCGAAATAGGCAGGAACTTGATCTGGACCGGAGCCAGCCATACCGGGAAAGCACCGGCATAGTTTTCGGTAATGATGCCCAGGAAGCGTTCGATACTGCCGAAGCAGGCACGGTGTACCATGACCGGACGATGTTTCTGGCCATCTTCACCGATGTAAGTCATGTCGAAGCGTTCCGGCATGAGCATATCGAGCTGGATAGTACCGCACTGCCAGGTACGGCCGATGGAGTCTTTCAGATGGAAGTCGAGTTTCGGGCCGTAGAATGCGCCGTCGCCTTCGTTGATGACATACGGGATGTGGCGTTCTTCGATGACATCATGCAAGGTCTTAGTAGCCAGTTCCCAGATTTCGTCGGAGCCCATGGAGTCTTCCGGGCGGGTCGACAATTCAACGTGGTATTCCAGGCCGAACTGTTTGTACGCTTTGTCAAAGAGGTCCATGACACCGGAGATTTCTTCCTTCATCTGGCTCGGCAGCATGAAGATATGGGCATCGTCCTGAGTGAAGCAGCGGACGCGGAACAGGCCGTGGAGAGCCCCGTGGAGTTCGTGGCGATGAACCAGGCCGAGTTCAGCCATGCGCATCGGGAAGTCGCGATAGCTGTGGACATTGCTCTTATAGACCAGGATGCCGCCCGGGCAGTTCATCGGTTTGATGGCGTAGGGCTGTTCATCAATAGTGGTGAAATACATATTATCGCGGTAGTGATCCCAGTGCCCGGACTGTTCCCAGAGGTGACGGTTGAGGATCAACGGGGTCATGATTTCGTCGTAATCGGCTTCGTCATGGAGTTCATGCCAGAATTTGAGCAGGTTGTTGCGCAGGATCATTCCCTTGGGATGGAAGAACGGGAAGCCCGGGCCTTCTTCATGGAAGCTGAACAAGTCGAGCTGTTTGCCCAATTTACGATGGTCGCGCTTTTCAGCTTCTTCCATCATCTTCAGGTATTCATCGAGTTCCGATTTCTTTTCGAAAGCCGTGCCGTAAATACGCTGGAGCATCTTGTTGTGTTCATCACCGCGCCAGTAAGCACCGGCAACCGTGCGCAATTTAAAGGCCTTGACGGCACCCGTCGAAGCGCAGTGCGGACCGGCACAGAGGTCGACGAAATCGCCCTGGCGGTAGAGGGAGATGACAGCATCTTCCGGAAGGTCTTCGATGAGTTCTACTTTATAATCCTGGCCAGCGTCTTTGAAGAGTTTCAAGGCATCGGCACGGGACAAGACTTCTTTAGTGATGGGAAGGTTTTCTTTGACGATCTTAGCCATTTCAGCTTCAATGGCAGCAAAGTCTTCCTGGGTGAAACGGTGTTCCGTATCGAGGTCATAGTAGAAACCGTTTTCAATGGACGGGCCAATAGCGAATTTGACGCCCGGGAAGAGGTGCTGGATAGCCTGAGCCATGACATGAGATGCTGTATGGCGGAGCGTATCTTTCCCTTCCTGATCGGCGAAGGTGAGGAATTCAACGGTCGAGCCGTCGACGATGGTTTCGCGGAGGTCCGTGACTTCACCGTTTACCTTTGCGACTAATACTTTCTTTGCAAGACTGTTGCTGAGCTGTTTGACAGCTTCGGCAAGAGAGATGCCATCGGGAAACTGTTTCTTGCTTCCGTCTTTTAATACTAATTCTGCCATTACAAACATCCTCCTTAATAAAAAAAGCTCTCGTCCTCAAGGGACGAGAGCATAACTCACGTGGTTCCACCCTAGTTCACCGGAAGAAATATCCGATGTACTCAAGCGCGGTAACGGGGCGGCCGGAATCCCCTACTCTTTTCGGAGATTCTGCTCCAAGGCGGTAACTTGCCAGGCTTTATAAGGCACTCTCACCAACGTGCCTCTCTCTGGAATAAAGGAACTACCAAGTATTGTCCTTTTCAAAGCATTTTACATATCTCTATGTATGCGTAAATTATACGGCAGGAACCTGGGGTTGTCAAGAAAAAAAGTTTGAAGTAGAAAGTTTGAAGTTTGAAGTAGATGGTTCGAAATTCAAAACCATCACGTCAAACTTCAAACATCAAACAGACAAAAAAGAGGCCTCGTATGATGGCCAAAACCATTATACGAGAGCCTCTTATATTATGCACGGTTAGATAACTTATGCAATGCCTTTCTTTTTCTTGATAGCTTCTGTGAGGAGCGGGAGAACTTTGAAGACATCGCCTACGATACCATAGTCGCAGACTTTGAAGATCGGAGCATCTTCGTCTTTGTTGATAGCGATGATGCAGTCAGAACCAGTCATGCCTGCCAAGTGCTGGATAGCACCGGAAATAGCGCATGCAATGTAGATCTTCGGACCAACAGTTTTACCAGTCTGGCCAACCTGATGGAGAGCGTCGATCCAGCCAGCGTCAACAGCTGCACGGGATGCACCAACAGCGCCGCCAAGGACGTCTGCGCATTCTTTGAGGATACCGGTCTTGAACGGTTCTTCACTGTTCATGCCACGGCCGCCAGCAACGATAACGTCAGCGTCTTCGATTTTA
>CABMPA010000235.1 GCA_902388315.1 uncultured Megasphaera sp.
CGCGGATTCGGCAAGATTCTCTGTCATCTGCCCTATCCGGTTATCATTTCCTTGGGTCGCAAACTAGGCCCTTTCGTAGGAAAACTGATGAAAAAGCAGCGCGAACGCGGTATTTTCCAGATACAGCGCGGCATGGAGTGCAGCCGTGAAGAAGCGGAACGCATCATGACCGACGTCTTCCGCAATCTCGGCCAGTCGCTCATGGAAATCCTCTATACGCCCAATCTCAATCCGGAGAATATCCGGGACTATGTGATATTGGACCATCCGGAACGCCTGGACGAAGCCATGAAGGAAGGCAAAGGCGTCATCGTCCTCACAGCCCACATGGGCAACTGGGAATGGCTCGGCGCCCTGGCCATCTACGGCTATCCGGCGACGACGATCGTCAAGAACCAGGCCAACGACGCCGTAACGCGCCTGCTCAACGAAAACCGTGAGAGCATGGGACTGGAAGTCTTCGCCCGCGGCGGCAATGAAATGATCATCGCTGCCCGTGCCTTGAAGCGCAAGAAACTCCTGGGTTTCCTGGCCGACCAGGACGGCGGCTTCCACGGCGTACCTCAGCCTTTTTTGGGCAAGATGAGCTCGACGCCGAAAGGACCGGCTATGTTCGCCCAGAAGTTCCATTCACCTATCGTGCCGATTTTCCCGGTCCACGACGAAAATCATCATACCCATTTGATGATCGGTGAAATCATGCATTTCGAAGACACAGGCAACAAGGACGAAGACATTGCCCGCATGACCCGCAAGATGGCCGTCGTCACGGAGAATTTCATCAAGGAACACCCGACAGAATGGCTGTGGTTCCAGCATCGCTGGAGTACAGAACCGGAAGAAATCATAGCACTGCAGCAGAAACCGGAGGCGCATACCGATGATAGCCGAAAAGCTGAAAAAGAATAAAATCTCCATCATTGCCGTCATCGCCGTCATCGGCTTTGCCGTCATGCTCTATAGTTTCATGCATCCCCAGAAGACGGAAGACCCCATGGTCAGCCCGGATAAGCTCGTCGAATTCGAAGGGACGGAGCTGGAAGAAAAGAAAGACGGCCAGCTCGTCTGGCGCTTGACAGCCGATAAGATCCAGATCGACCCGGACACTCAGATCATGTATTTCACCAACCCCAAGGCCCTGGTCGTCGCCGAAGATGGAACGCAGATGACCATTACGTCGGACAAGGGCATCGTCGACCGCCAGAAGCGGACCATCGAAATCAAGCCGCCTGTCAAAGCAGAAACCGATAAGGGCGATACGTTGCAGACCGACGGCAGTGTGTATTATAATATGGATACGCGTATGATCAAAGGCGGCAAGGTCGTCATGGACCGCCATGACAAGACGTCGCTCAAAGCTGATGCTTTTGAAACGGACAGCAGCCTGACCAAGGTGACGCTGACCGGCCATGCGCAGGTGACAAAGGGAGAATAACTATGATGGATTTACTTGGAAAGAAACTGGCAGCTGCCGCCCTCATGGGGGCCATGATCCTGCCGGCTGCCGGCGCCCTGGCGGCGGATAATGACGGCAACCCGGCCGTATCCGTCACGGCAGACACGCTGGAATATAACGGTAAGACCCAGGTCGCTACGGCGACGGGCAACGTCGTCATCGTCCGCGACCAGGCTACGATGACTGGCAACAAGGCCGTCTATAACTTGAAGACCGCCGAAGCCGACATGGAAGGCAACGTATCGGTACAGCAGCCGGACATGCAGCTCAACGCCGATAAGGTCCATTCGACCAACAAGAATTACGTCGTCGCTACGGGCAGCGTCCGCGGCGTCTACGGCGACAAGAAGGTCAATGGCGACAAAGTCGAATACTATCTCGACCAGGATTACGGCATCGTCACGGGCAACGGCTATCTTGAAGCCCAGGGTTCGCAGATGTGGGCCGATCACATCGACGCCTGGTTCAAGCAGATAAAGGCCATCGGTACGGGCAACGTCCATATCGAATCGCCGGCGGAAAACCTCATCGCCTATGCCAATCAGGCCGTCTACACCCAGACGCCGGGGCAGAATGACGGCGTCATCCACTTGACGGGGAATGTCAATGCCACTCAGAACGGCAATTCTCTCAACGGCGACAATGTCGATATCCGCCTGGCCGATAATTCTGTCCAGACCCGCAGCCGATCGACTATCGTCATCGTACCGGGCAGTAATCCGTAATCGTAAGGGGTATCTATGTTTATTCAGACTGAAGATCTCGTAAAAGCGTATAAAGAACGAAATGCCGTCAACGGCGTCAGTATCCGCGTCGACCAGGGCCAGATCGTCGGCCTCCTGGGACCGAATGGCGCCGGCAAGACGACGACTTTCTACATGATCGTCGGCATCGAACGGCCGACGTCGGGGAAGATAACCATTGATGGCAAGGACATCACCAACCTGCCCATTCACAAGCGGGCGGCCTATGGCATCGGCTATCTGCCACAGGAAGCGTCGATTTTCCGCAAGCTCACCGTCGAAGACAACCTCCTGGCCATGCTGGAGAGGACGAAGCTCAGCAAGAAGGAGCAGCATGAAAAAGCGGAAGCCCTGATGGAAGAATTTTCCATCACCCAGCTCCGCGACCGCCTGGGTATCCAGCTGTCCGGCGGTGAACGGCGCCGCGTGGAAATCGCCCGCTGTCTGGTCATGGACCCGGCCTTCATCCTCCTCGATGAACCTTTTGCCGGCATCGACCCCCTGGCCGTCAACGACATCCAGGGCATCATCAGCCACTTGAAGAACCGCGGCATGGGCGTCCTCATTACCGACCACAACGTCCGGGAAACGCTGAGCATCGTCGACAAAGCCTATATCTTGAGTGAAGGGAAAATCCTCCTCGAAGGCAGTCCGGAAATGATTGCCAATGACCCGATAGCCAAGAAATTCT
>CABMPA010000236.1 GCA_902388315.1 uncultured Megasphaera sp.
CGTCTTCCCGACGGAGTTTCTGGAACCGGTCCAGATGGGCCAGGAGCCAGGCTTTGCACTCGGCAAAGATAGCCGTATGGGATGCGTCTTTCAGATTTTCGATGAACGAATCGATTTTTGCCGTCTGTATCCCTGCCAGGTCGTAGCCGACGGACATGTTGAACTGCATCCCGTCCGGACTTCCTAAGCCGTATTCGACGGCCATGACGTGGACCAGGAACCAGGCCTTGACGTATTCTTCCAGGGCCTTGGGGACGGTCAGTTCCGTCGACCATTCGACATTGTAACATTCATCGTTGGCCTTGATGCAGGGTTTGGGAACGGGCAGGTCTTCGCCGTCAATTTTCTGGACCGTCTTCAGTTCAAAGAAGCGCGCTCCCGCCGCATAGCCGGCAGCGATATTCTGGGCCAGCTGGGTATGGGGACCGGCAGCCGGGCCAAAGGGCATTTCCAGCGGTCTGTCAAAGATAGTATATGTCCGATTCGGGTCGGCCTGTAGGCGATGGTGGACGCCAAAGATCGTCCCTGACGGCGCTTCGGTCAGGACCCAGTTCATCAATTTTCCAAAGGGAATGGATGTCATGCGATCACTCATGATAGATTCCTCCTTATAAGTATCCATTAATGCGTCCGGCCAGGGTCGCTGCGCCTTCGCGGATTTTAGCCATCAGGGCGTCTTCATCGACGCCGGTGAGCCGGCGATTTTCCATGAGGACTTTGCCGTTGGCAATAGTCGTGACGACGTCGTGTCCGTTCATGCCGAACAAGATGTGGCCGTTGATGTTTTCTTCATTCATCGGCGTCGGCGCGATGTAATCCATGACGATGACATCGGCAGCAGCCCCCTCTGCCAGTACGCCTAAGGGCGTCTTGAAATAGCGGTTGGCAATGGCCGCATTGTTATAGAACAGCATCTGCGGGACTTCAGCCCAGGCGGCCGTGGCGTCGCAGAGATGGTGTTTATGCAGGATGTTGGCGACTTTATAGGACTCAATCATATCGTGGGTGTAGCCATCGGTCCCCAAGCCGGTCAGGATACCGCGGTGAACCATGTCCATCGTCGGCGGGCAGCCGCAGGCATTGCCCATGTTCGATTCCGGATTGTGGACGACCATGGTATCCGTCGCCTTGATGAGGTCCATTTCATGGGGATTGACGTGGATGCAGTGGCCGAGCAGGGTCTTCGTACCCAGGATATTCCAGTCATAAAGGCGGTCGATAATGCGTTTGCCGTGTTTCTTCAGGCAATCCTGTAAGTCTTCGATGCCTTCGGCAACGTGGATGTGGTATCCCACGCCATCCGGTTTATGTTCAGCTGCCAGGGCCATCGTTTCGTCGCTGATAGTAAATTGGGCATGCATGCCCATCATGCCAGCAATCATGTCCGTCGTATCGGCCTGGGCGTGGCGGATCCAGGCCTCGTTTTCCAAGACCGCCTGGCGGGCTTTGTCTTTGCCGTCGCGGTCGGAGACTTCATAACAGAGACAGGAGCGGACGCCCAGTTCCTGCGCCGCCTGGCCGATAGCAAAGAGGCTGTCCTTGATTTCACCAAAGCTGGCATGATGGTCGAAGACCGTCGTCACGCCATTCTTGATACATTCGACATACGTTTCCATCGCACTCAGATAAGTCAGGTCATTGGTCAGGTGGCGGTCGATGTTCCACCACAGGCCGTCGAGGATGTCCAGAAAGCCCTTGGGCGCATAACCATCTATATTCATGCCCCGGGCCATAGCGCTGTAAATATGTTCATGGACGTTGATGAAAGCCGGCATGATGACGCCGCCCTTGGCATCGATGAAAGCAGCTTCCGGATATGCCTGGCGGACTTCCTCCGTCTGGCCGACGCGGCAGATTTTCGTACCGTCTATGGCTACGGCGCCATCAGGAAAATATTGATTCTTCGCGTCGCGGGTAACGACGTGTCCATTTCCGACGATTAACATATGAATTACCTCCTTCGAGCACATATATAAAACAGAATTCATTACGAGCCTTTGCGTTTTGTTCATGATATTTTTGTTATTCCCGTATTTATCTTAATAGTACCTTCTTCCGACTTACCTGTCAATTTTTTTTTAGTCTAAAAATTTTTTATTATCTTTTTGTTATAGACTGCATGGAAAGATGTTTTTTCGACATACCATTTTAGCTGCACCCCCGTTGATTTATCTCAAAAGTATGATATATTAACAGTACCTAAAAAATTTTTAGCAGGTGAGCTAATAATCTGTTTTTAATATGAGAAAGAGGTGCCCCCTATGTTAGACGACGTCGTCCTCAACTTCTTGCGCCATTTGGCCAAAGGCCTGGCCGACCAATTCGGCCCGAACTGTGAAATCGTCATTCACGACTTGAGCGATAATTATAAGGAAAATTCCATCGTCGCCATTGAAAACGGCCACGTCACCAACCGCAAAGTCGGCGATGGCCCATCTATGGCCGTCCTCGATGCCCTGCACAGCGATCCCGATAAACTACAGGACCATACGAGTTACCTGACCAAGACCAAAGACGGCCGCATCCTCAAGTCGACGACAATCTACATCCGAAACGAAAAGCAAAAAATCATCGGCATCTTCTCCATCAACTACGACATCACGGAGCTGATGATGGTCGAAAATGCCATCAAACCGCTCGTATCGGTCGCTTCCAAAGAAGAGCAGGTCAGCCCGATTCCCCAGAACGTCACGGACCTCCTGAACGAACTCATCGAAGAATCGACGCGCCAGGTCGGAAAACCCGTCCCCCTCATGACACGGGAAGACAAGATCAAAGCCATCAAATTCCTCAACGACCGCGGTGCCCTGCTGATCACCAAAGCCGGTGACAAAATCTCCAAACACTTCGGCATCTCCAAATACACCCTGTACAGCT
>CABMPA010000237.1 GCA_902388315.1 uncultured Megasphaera sp.
TGACCAGGATGCTGAGGATGTCGCCCTGGCAGATGGTCAGCAGGGACAGGGCGCGATGGCTTCCGGGCTGCTTTTCGCTGGCATGGATGGCATTTTCGATGAGGTTGGACAAGACGATGGCCAGGTCGGAGCTGAGAGCTGTATTTTCCTTGGGGATGACGGCTTTGACCGTAATGGGCATGTGCAGGGCTTCGGCTTTGGCCAGATACGTCGACAAGGCGGCGTTGACCAGGGGATTCTGACAATACTGTTTGCGCTTGGTCTGATTCAGCTCGGCACCGATTTCCTCGATGAGCTGCAAGGCTTCTTGGGAACGATGGGACACGATGAGTTGTTCCAGTTCGTCCAGGTAGGCCTTGCGTTTTTTATATATGGCCTTCATCTGGTTCTGTGACTCCAGCAGGGAATGGGTATAATCGTAGCTGGCTTCGATTTGGGCTGTCATATTTTCTGTCCGTTCGTACATCTTCAGGGTCTGATCGGTTTGGCGGAGGCCCGTGCGGATGCTCTGGGCGATGATGAGCAAAGCCAGGAGCAGGATACTGCGGGGCAGGAGCATCCGGTCCATGATGAGGACGTCCGAACTGGCCATGATGAAGTACATGTCCAGCAGCAGGAAGAGCGGCAGCATGCTGATGTATTTCCAATAGTGATGCGTCGTCAGATGACGGTATTTCACGAAGACTTCATTGAAATAACGGCGCAGCATGGGCATGAGGGCCATGTAGCAGACGATATAGAACAGCCATTGGGCCGGATAGATGGTTGCCGACAGGGCCGGCCGGGAGCTGTCGCCATGGAAGATGGCCAGCAGGATCATGGCCATCAGGGTGTGGACGAAGATCGTACAGGCTGCGCGGATGGAAAAGACGTAGAGATGGTGGAATAAATAAGGCCGGATCGTCACGACGGCCCAGAGAAAATGGGGGATCCAGGCGATGACAAAGATTTTTTTATATAAGATGAAGCTGTGTTCCCAGGGACCCCAGATGAACATATAGAGGAAAAAGATGAGTTCCATGAGGTACAGGACGGCATATCCACCCAGGACGAGGACTTTCTGCCGATGCTTCAGCAAGGGCTCGAAGGCATAGTACTGGAGGATAGCTGGCGGCATGAGGGCCGTCGTCATCAGGAAAACGGTCACGATGTTGTAAAGCATGGCTGAGTATCACTTCCAATCAAGACTGATAGGGAATCGTCAAGTACAGGCTGGCCAGGTGGTTGTGGAGGTCATAGCGGAAGGTCGCCTCGTAGAGCCGGGAGAACTGATTCAGGTCCGGAACGAACTGGGCATAGGGCGCTTCCTGGAGGAGGTCGTTTTTGTCGTCCGGGATGTCCGGTGATACGGCATGTTTGATGAAGACCAGCAGGCCGCCGTGTATGGGCGTCGTCCCGATGATGAGCAGGCGCTGGTCTTTCGGCAGGGACTGGAGGGCCTGGGCCGACATGGCAATGGCTTTGGCCAGGATGTCGCCCAAGGCGATTTCAAAGGGCAGGGACGGGGGGGAAAGGCAGGTCGGCCATGATGGATACGCCGTCCTGTTTCAGTCTTTCCAGGCCCGGTGTGATGGCCGTGTTGATGGCTTGGTTCTTGGTCCACTGCTGCAGCTGTGTCTGGGAAAGTTCTGTGTCGATGGTCTTCAAGAAGGCCAGGGTGGCTTTGTCGTCATCCTGTCCGATGAGTTCTGAGAGCAGGCGCAGCTGGTGACGGCTGTCGTGGCGGAAGATGGACATGCGTTTCTGGGCGTCCTGCAAGAGGCTCGTATAGTTGCTCAGGGCATCCATCTGGGCGGCCAGGAGATGATTCCGACGCTGTAAGTCGACCTGCTGGGCAATGAGTTTGGTGCCCATGTACATGATGAGAGCGATGAAGATGACCGACAGGGCGTGGAAGATGCGGGGAAGGAAATAGTCATGGGCCAGCGGGCCGTCTTCGAGGGATAAGAAACCGGAGTACATGCTCAGCAGGATGGGCAGCCAGGCGCAGTATTTCCAAAAGGCCAGCAATGGGAGCGAGCGGTATTTCAGAAAGATGCGGTCGAAGAAGACCAGCAGCAGTGGGGAAAAGAGAACGTACAGGGCTGTATACAGCACCAGATGGATGGGCAGATAGGTAAAGAAAACGCTGCGCGGGACGAAGAGCAAGACCAGGGTTATCGACAGTGTATGGACGGTCGTCGTGTAGATGCCCTGCATACCGGCGACGAAGAGGTTCTGATAGGCATAAGGGCGGGAAATCAGGGAAAAAGCCAGGACATAGGGAATCCAGTAGGCCATGAGCAGCTTCTTATAGGACAAGAAGCGGAACTCCAGCCAGCCGAACTGAAAGATAGCCATGAAGAGGACCATTTCTATGAGAAAAATGACCAGATAACTGCGCCGCACGCGGGTCTTCTGCGGCTCCAGCAGGATCGGCCGGAACGTGAGGTATTGTATACATGTCGGAGGCAGGATAGACAGTAAAAAACAAACCGTCGTCAAAACCATAGCTGACATACATTTCAATCCTTTCTAGCAAGTATAAGATACCTTATTATAGCATATTTATGTGGGATTTCGCACGAAGGCTTTTGCCAGCGGATAAGGAAAATGGCGGGACTTTATTCGTTTGTAGTATGGAGTTTGTAGGGGCTCGCACGTGCCTTTTCAGCCCGTCAGGCCATGACTACAAGGAATGGCCTGACGGTTGCTGAAACGGACCACTGTAGAGGGCGAGCCCGCCGGGTATATGTAAGAATCCCGTGGTCCATTTGCGTGGACGGGCGCCCCACGTGGGCGCCCCTACAGAAAAAAAGAGGCGCCGCAGATGCGGCAGCCTCTTTTTACGTTGATCGTAGGTCGTTCATCGTTTGTCGTATGGAATTAAAAAT
>CABMPA010000238.1 GCA_902388315.1 uncultured Megasphaera sp.
GGCTACGTCATCTAATGAGTATTCAGGTATTGCCAACAGCATTGTGGGTGTGGCCAACAGAATTTCTAATTCCAATGGTTCACTGATTTTTGGTGCGGGTAATGAAATTAAGAACTCCATTACTGCTATCTCTGCGCCTTCAAGCGGGGGCGACTCGGCAAAAGCTTTGCAGGACAACTTGATGGAATCGGTGCAGGATAGTGAGAGCGGCGGAGCTACCCTGGCCATCGGTGGCGGCAATAAAGCCGACTATACGCAGAAAACGCAGATTATCGGCGTCAATAATACCGTAACCGGTACAGCGAGCCTGATTTCGGCCTATAATATGGTCGACGGTTTTGGGAATACCGTTACTTCTGCTTCACACCTGTATACTATCGGTGCGGATAATAACATTACGGATGTACAGAATACGCTTCTCTTCGGCGATAACCGAGAAATCAATGGAGCCGATAACTCGGTCATCCTTGGTTCGGCGGACAGCCCCTTGACCACTACGGCGAAAAATGTCACCGTTTTAGGTTACCAGGCCAATGCCACTGTCGATGGCGGCGTAGCCATCGGCAGCGGTTCTATTGCGTCTGTAGCATCCGGCGTGTATGGCTGGGACCCGGTGGCTAGGACGGCCAGCACGATTGATTCTCCTGCCTGGAAATCCTCGTGGGGCGCCGTGTCTGTCGGGGACGGCACGCATACCCGCCAGATTACGAATGTAGCAGCCGGCTTTAATGATACTGATGCTGTCAATGTGGCTCAGCTGAAATCAGCGATGAACACTATGGTGCCGAGCCTGATAGCCGGTGATGGCATCCGAATCGATGGAGCGAATGGCACTTACGTCATCAGTGCGGATCTCGTCGGCGGGTCGACGGTGACCGATGATGTACACGTCACTCCGGGAACGGAGTTCCCTGAAGAGAGCGGGAATGGCGATCCCGTGCCCATGCTGATGGCCGACTCGAATACGATGCGCTTGCAGCCTTATCCTGATCATCGGCTGGTTATTACTGCCGATACGGCACCGACTCATTTTGCCGCGGATTCCGGGACAGCAGCCGTCGTAAGACCTTCGGAAACCTTGACCATCAGCGGCGATGCAAAGAATATTGCTACTGAGGTAGAAGGCAATACGATTTCCGTCCATCTGGCCGACAATATCCAGGTGACGAGCGTCAAGACCGGCGATACCCAAATGACGACGAATGGCATTACGATTGCCGATGGGCCATCCATGACGAAAAATGGTGTGGATGCAGGCGGGCAGAAAATCACTCATGTAGCCGCCGGAACAGAAGCTGACGATGCCGTCAATTACGGACAATTGAAAACGGTAGAAGATAAGGTTGCTTCCAATACGGAATCCATTTATCATATCGACAGCCGTGTTTCTAACCTCGATAACAAGGTCAACAAAGTCGGCGCCGGTGCGGCAGCCCTGGCAGCCCTCCATCCATTGGATTTCGACCCCGATGACAAATGGGATTTCGCTGTCGGTTATGGCAATTACCGCAATGCCAACAGCGTCGCTTTCGGTGCCTTCTATCGTCCCAACGAAGACACCATGATCAGCCTGGGCACGAACTTCGGCAACGGCGAAAACATGTTCAACGCCGGCCTTAGCTTTAAAATCGGCCAAGGCAGCGGCGTCACGACATCCCGGACCGCCATGGCCAAGAAAATCGCCGAACTGGAGGCCATCGTCAAAGAACAAGGCGAATTGCTCAAGCAGTACGTCGGTCAGAAATAGTGCCATAGCGATGAGGTTGTCGCACCAAGCTAAGATTACTTGAGGCGACAACCTCATTTTTTTCGCAGACCGCAGGTGGCAGTTCGCTACGGCCCTGCGGACCATAAAAAAATACACGGCCATTGGCCTTGTGCGTAGGGGCAGCCTGGGTAAGGCGGCCCGTTGTGAGATTTGACCACAACCCATCCGGGTATAATAGCGGGTTTTTACGAGCCACGAGCCACGAACAACGAACCACGGCTTTTTTCTCGAGACGATGCCGTTAATTTGAATTTATCATCGCGCAGCGATATTTGAATCCGACGCGAACTGCGAACGGCGGCCTGCGAACTGCGGGCCGTCAGGCCCTAAATTCGACGAACGACCTACGACGAACGGCTCTACGCCGCAGCCTGCGGCCTTCATTTCCTGGAAATTCCAAAATATACGAAATCGCCGAAGAAGCGAATCCGTGACATGACAAAAATGGAGCGCTGGCTGGCCTACTTTGCCAACCAGCTCATACGATTGTAGGGGTCGCCGCGTGGGCGACCCGTCAGCATGATAAGCTTGTCTGGTTCATGCGTATGGATTAGAAAGAAGGGAACTGATCATGAGCGATGAAGCCATCCATAAGGCCGTAGATGCGGCCCGGACCTTCCTTCAGAATGACGCCGAACGACTGGCCTACATCAACCGTGAACTCGCCATCCTAGACTACAACTCGGACCATCGCGATGCCTTTGAAGAAGGTAAGGCTGAGGGACGCGCTGAGGGAGAGGCTAAAGGCCGTAAAGAAGGCGAAGCCAAAGGCCGTAAAGAAGGCGAAGCCAAAGGGCGCGAAGACGGACAAGCAATTGCTAATGAACGCTGGAGTACCTTAATGCAACGATTATTTGGAGAACAGCGTTACGACGATGCGCGCAAAGCGGCAGCTGATGCTGATTTTCGTGAAAAACTTTTTAAGGAATATAACATTTAGCAGATAGTGAACAAGGACTGCCGTATGAGGTTTTTGCCTCATGGGCAGTCTTTTTTTGGAAAAAAAGAGCGCAAGCCGCAGTTCGCAGGTGGCAGACCGCCGCGGTCCTGGGGACCGCAAAAAAATACTATGGCCTTGTGCGTAGGGGCT
>CABMPA010000239.1 GCA_902388315.1 uncultured Megasphaera sp.
CCGACGAGGTCCATGAACTCCCGCAGGCGGGTCACGGCCGTGCGGTGTTTGTGCGGCAGGGTCCCTTCGAGGTAAAACATGTCATGATAGTCGATGTTGTCGGCTGCGACGATGGCACCGGGCAGAAGCTTGGGCAGGAGATGGCGCAGCTGGCGCACGTACTGCCCTTTCGGCCCGTCGAGGAAGACGAAATCCCAGGGACCGGGCAGGCTTTCAGCCAGGGCCGTCCCGTCGCCGTGGAGGGCCGTGATGACCGACGCATACGGCGAGCGCCGGATGAACTGGCAGGCCAGGTCATAGCGTTCGTCATCGAGTTCGATGGTCGTAATCGTCCCGCCCGCTGCCAGGAACGGGGCCATCTGCAGGGCCGAATAACCGATGCAGGTCCCGATTTCCAGGACATGCTTCGGCCGGCACGACGCCAGGATGCCCGTGAACAGGGGCAGCTCGCTGTCGCGCAGGATGGGCAGGTTCCGCTGTCCGGCACAGGCTTTCATTTCTTGAAGCAAGGCGTCCATCATGGCATATGCTCCTGGACGTTCTTCATATGTTCTTCATAGGTAGCGGCAAAATAGTTGTGGCCGTCCTTGTCGGCGACAAAATAGAGATAGTTCGTCGGCGGCGCTTCCAGGATGGCTTCCATGCAGTCCATGCCGGGATTGCCGATAGGTCCCGGCGGCAAGCCTTCATAGCGGTACGTATTATACGGCGAATCGTACTGCGTCTCGCTGATGCTGTACGCCGCCTTATGGGTGCCCATGGCATAGGAAATGCTGGCATCGGACTGAAGCTTCATGTGGATCTTCAGGCGGTTTTCGAAGACCGATGCGATGAGGGGCCGGTCCTTTTCGTACTTGGCTTCCTTTTCGATGAGCGACGCCAGGGTAACGAACTGATAGACCGACAAATTCTGCTTGGCAATGCCCGCTTTCATGGATGCCGTCAGATGAGCGTCGAAGTTCTGGAGCATCATGGCCACGACGTCGTCGGCCGTAGCGTCATAAGGGATGAAATACGTGTCCGGGAAGAGAAAGCCTTCCGTCGGGAAAGTCACGTTGCGATTGCCCTTCATATACGGCAGGAGCTGGTCCGACGACGAGGCGGCCTTGAGGAAATCGGCTTCGCTGATGCGCCCGTTGGCGGCGACGGCCTTGGCGATTTGCCGGACCGTATAGCCTTCGGGGACGACCAGGCGGTCGGCTTCAGACTTGCCGCTGGTCAGCTTTTCCAGCAGCGTGTGGAGACTCATGCGCGAATCGAAAGTATACTCGCCGGCATGGATTTCTTCAGCCTGGCCGGTAACGGTCGCCACGGCGCGGAACCACAGGGGGCTGGCGAGGTAGCCTTCGTCGGTCAGGACGTTGCCGACTTCCGTCGCCGTCATATCGCTGCGGACGTGGACATAGCCGCTCTTGTAAGGCAATAAAAAGTTGGGACCGAAATACCCGTAAACGGCAGCCGCAGCGCCGAGACAGGCCAGGACGGCCAGGACGGCAGCCAGACGGCGGCCTTTCTTTTTAGGCGGAACGCGTCGTTCCGGATGGAGTTTTGTCGTGGTATGATTCTGTTGTTCCATAGTGTATCCTATTTCTGTGCAGCCCAGGTACGGCTCTGCTGGGCCTTTTCTTCACTGTGATTGATGGCCTGGGCCTGTTTTTCCTGTTCATAACGGGCCTGGGCCGCAGCCTTGGCAGCCTGGAGCTGAGCCCGGACAGCCGGGTCGGCCTGGGTGACGGTCCCGTCGGCGTTGACGGTCTGGGCCGCATCGAGCTTGGCCTGGGCCGCCGAGACTTCATTGGCCAGGTTCTGGAGTTCGCGGCTGTTCATATCGTGGCGCACGTCAGCTTCCAGGGGCACGGACGGCGTCGGCTTGACGTCGACATAGACTTCGAACAGGCGCTGCCACGGCAGGGTGACGTCGACCGTCTTGGGATCGATGCCGAGGTATGTCGATGCATAGCGCTGGAGCTGTTCTTTCGTGCGGCTCTGGAGTTCTTCGTTGAGCGTCGGATAGTATTGGGTGACGACGCCGGCTTCCAGCTTCTGCTGCATGCGGTAGATATAGTCGCGGACGTTGGCCTGGTACGCCCAGTTGTCGAGGTACTGCGTCGTCAGCATGTCGCGGTGGGCATCCGCCGTCATGTACTTGGACAAGACGCCCTGGGCAATGCCGTAACCGACGGAATTGCTGGCCGTATTCCAGCCGTTGTAGGCGGCCAGGCGGTACATCATCTTATCCTGATAGAGGCCATAGACCAGGGTATTGTCGGAGCCGTTGGAAAAGGCCATGTCGACGATGCTCACCGGGATGTCGAGGTTGACGGCCTTTTCGACCTGAGTCAGGAAATCCCGCGTCGACTGGAGCATGATCGGGAAGTTCTCGAAATTCGCCGATTCCGTCGTCGACGTCGTCAGCGGCGTATTGACGGCCAGCAGCAGGTCCGGCCGTTCGTTGTCGACCATGATGCCGCCAATGGCTTCGACGTGGGAGGCAATGGTCTTGCCAATGGCCTGGCCGTCGTAGCGGGGCACGGTCTTTTCGCCGCCGCCCAGGGGATAGATGACGGTGACTTTGGGATGATAATTATTGAAATCGTTGCTGGCCCGCGTGATGAGCAGCAGGCCCAGCTGGTCAGCACCGGGGAAGGAGCCGAAAGCCGTCTTGGGGATGCCGGTCCCGGCCATTTCCAGGTACTTCGATTCCAGCGACGACTGGGTACTGACGGAATTATCGTCGTGCCCCAGGCTGTAATAGGTAAAGACGCCTTTGCGGGCATCATCGATGAGGCGGTAATTGATGCTCATGTTCTTGCGGCGCCGGTTATACCAGTCCTGGAGGTATTCCATGGGCACG
>CABMPA010000240.1 GCA_902388315.1 uncultured Megasphaera sp.
CCATGCCCCTCGACGGGCTCCTGGAAGTCACGGCTTCCAAGGAACCCGTTCCCGGTGGCGGAGGTATTGCGGCCATGACGGCGGCTTCGGCAGCCGCGCTCGTGGAAATGGTCGCTAACTTGACCATCGGCAAGAAGGGCTACGGCGAAATCGAGAAACTCATGCTATCCATCCGCGACAAGGCCCACAGCCTGCGCCAGCGTTACCTCGATGGCATTGCGGAAGACGCTGCGGCCTTTGACGGCGTCATCCGCGCTGTCCGCCTGCCGAAAGATACGCCGGACCGGACGGCCAAAGTCCAGCAGGCCTTCAAGGATGCGGCCATATCGCCCTTTGAACTGGGCAAGGACATCTTCGTCCTTCTCCAGCTGGCAGAACAAGTCGTCCGCTATGGCAACGCCTGGGTCATCACCGATGGCGTCATTGCTACCATGAATGCCCGGGCCGCCATGCGCTCGGCCTTCTACAGCGTCCGCATCAACTTGAAATCCATCAAGGATGAAGCCTTCGTGAAGGACATGATCAACCAGATCCGCGAAATCGAAGAAAAAGCGGTCATCGTCGAACAAAACGTAGAATATGAATACCGGAAGCGGTGAAAAAGGGGCTGTCTCGCGACAGCCCCTCTTTGAGTATTAAGTTTGCAGTTTGTAGTTTTTAGTGAATGGTTTTAAATTCTGCTGGCCACTAACAACTTAAAAGAGCTTGTCGCACGTGCGACGAGCCCTTTTCACGACTCCCTTGTTATCTTCTCCTGGATACCGTATAATAGAAATATTAATGAAAGGAGAATCCTATGTTTGATTTTAATATACTTTCTATTATTGCCGGGCTTCCTGGCCTGCTCATCGCCATGGTCATCCATGAATACGCCCATGCCCAGGCAGCTGAATGGATGGGCGATGATACGCCGCGTATGACCGGACGTCTGACGTTGAATCCTATCGCCCATATCGACCCGGTAGGTTTGATTATGCTGCTGGTTGCGCAGTTCGGCTGGGCTAAGCCGGTCATGATCAACCCGGGGAACTTCCGGAATTGGCGGAAAGGGGAAATCTGTGTATCCCTGGCCGGGCCCGTGTCCAATCTCATTACGGCTTTCATCGCCCTGGTCGTCGAAGTCGTCTTCGTCAAGGCGCATCTCTTTACGACGACGGCCCTGCCCATGGTCCTTCACCTCATCGTCTTGTACAATGTCAACTTCGCCATTTTCAACATGATTCCCTTGCCGCCTCTCGACGGTTCGCGGGTCCTCATGTGCTTCTTGCCGACCTCGTGGAATTATAAGCTGGCCAGCCTCGAACGCTACAGCTTCCTCATCCTCATTGCCCTGATGATGACGCCGTTTTTTACGTATATCCTCATTCCCTTGCAGCGCCTGGTCTTCGCGCTGTTCAGCCTGGTTTTGATGCCGTTTCTGTAAAGGAGGAGTTTTCATGACATACAAAAAAATAATGGCTTCGGCTTTATTATGGGCTGCCTTGACGATTCCGGCCGGTGCTTTTGACTATAACCAGTCTGTCGATGAAATCGCCGAAAGCCCGCTCACGGCTTATCAGACGGTCTATCTCGGCATGCCCCGGGCTGATTTCGATGCGAATTTCTCGATTTTACCGGATTGGACTTTTTACGGCAGTACCGTATCCTTTACGGAACGGGCCGAACGGACATCCGTCGTCAAGAACGTATCTGTCACAGAAGGCATCGAAATCTTCTCGGCTGATACGTCGGCCAAGGGCCGGGTCCTGGCTTTTGATAATTACTTCAAAACGGCCGATAAGGCCACGGCTAAGAGCATCTATACCCGCCTGGTAGCGACGATTTATTCCAACATGGAAAACTTCCCGGTCAAACAGAGCGGCAAAGAAGTCGAATGGGCCCAGGACGATGTATCGATTACGGTCGCTTTCGATGGGCAAAAGGATAGCGACGGGAACTATATCGTCTATATCCGGCGCTACAATAACAAAATATTGAAGTAATCACTTTGTTGACAATCATATTGACAACGAACATAAGACCGTATATAATGAGAATGTAACGAATTTTACCTTTTGACTTTTAGCTTCTTGATAGGAGTTGATTTTATGAATCGTGTAAAAACCGTATTCCTCATGACGGCCCTGGCGTGTATTCTCATGGCTATCGGCGGCCTCATCGGCGGCCGCAGCGGCGTCATGGTCATGTTCATCATCGCTACGGCGATGAACTTCTTTTCTTACTGGTTCAGCGATTCCCTGGTCCTGAAGGCGTACCGGGCACAGGAAGTCGGCGAAGACCACTACCTGTACCGCATCGTCGCCGATTTGGCCCAGCGGGCCGATCTGCCCATGCCTAAAGTCTACATCATCCCGACGGAAGTACCGAATGCCTTCGCTACCGGACGCAGCCCGTCTCATGCCGCTGTCGCTGCGACGGCAGGCATCCTGGACCTTCTCGACGAAGATGAAATCCGCGGCGTCCTGGCCCATGAAATGAGCCATGTCCTCCATCGGGATATCCTCATCAGCACCATCGTAGCCACCTTTGCCAGCGCTATCGGCATGATTGCGAACATTGCCCAGTGGGCAGCCATCTTCGGCGGCGGCCGTGATGACGACGGCGACGGCAATCCCGTGGCTCTCCTGGTGACGGCTATCGTAGCACCCCTGGCGGCTTCCATCATCCAGCTCGGCATTTCCCGGACACGGGAATATATGGCCGATGAAGAAGGGGGACGCATGATCGATGACCCTATCGCCCTGGCCAGGGCTTTGGCAAAAATCGATAACTACGCTCATCATTATGCCCTGCCGGGCGCTACCAAGGCGACGGCTCATATGTGCATCATCA